>CAKUKW010000038.1 GCA_934663885.1 uncultured Tidjanibacter sp. | reverse complement strand
TGATGGGCGGTATGGCCGGTATCCTTTTCAAGGAGCTTGGCTGGATCGTTTCTATAGTCGTTACCGTATCTACGATTACGGCAGTTTCCCTGACTCCGATGCTGTCTGCCAAATTACTCAAGGCGGAGGACCAGCATACGTATAAAGGACTCGGCATACTCTTTAAGCCTATCGATAAGTTCCTGGTGTGGCTCGACAACTGGTACGCCAAAATACTTGCATGGGTGCTCCATCACAGGGCTACGGTGATGATAATCGTGGGCGTGATTTTCATAGGCGGTATGATGATAATGAGGCAGGTTCCTTCCGAATTTATTCCTGCGTCGGATAACGGTTCCATCAGCATGGTAGTCGAACTCGAACAGAATACCGGAGTAGATACCACGGTTAAGACTGCGCGCGAGATCGACGCCATAATAGCCGCTAACTATCCCGAAGTCGAGCGCGTTTCGACCAGTACCGGTACCTCTTCGGGCGGAGGCTCGTTCATGGCTACTTCCACGACCGGGTCGCACGTGATAAACTATACGTTGAGGCTGCCTTCGATAACCGAACGAGAGCCTTACGGCGGTCACGTGAGGACGATATTCGAAATAAGCGACCTGCTGCGTAGCGAGCTTGACCAGATTCCTGAGATAACAAAGTATACGGTAACCGCAGGCGGAAACAGTGGCGGCATCGGCGGCGGAAGCACCATAGAGCTTAAAGTGTTCGGGTACGATTTCGACGAAACCAACGTTATCGCACATGACCTCAGGGATAAGCTCTCGGTGATCGACGGTACGCGCGACGTAAAGGTATCGCGTGAGGACATGCGCCCCGAATACAACGTGAAGCTGGATCGCAACAAGTTGGCCTACCACGGACTCAACAGCGCAACCGTATCGACATATATCCGCAACAGGGTAAACGGATACGAAGCTACCAAATACCGCGAAGACGGGGACGAATACGATATCGTCGTCCGCTACGACGAGCAGTTCCGCACTTCGCTGGACGACATCGAGAATATTCTGGTTTACAATTCTCGGGGAAATGCCGTAAGGGTCGGAGACCTCGGAACTGTAGTTGAAGAGTTCGCTCCTCCCGCTATCGAGCGTGAAAACCGCCAGAGGGTAGTTACCGTTACCTCCACCCTGGGTGACGGTGTCGCCCTCGGAACGGTGGTGGCAGAAGTGAATACTATACTTGCCGAGTACCAGGTTCCCGACGACGTATTCATCGAGATCGGAGGTTCGTTCGAGGATATGGAGGAAACGTTCGGCGACATGTTCGTACTCCTCGTGCTGATAGTGGCCCTCGTTTATATCGTGATGGCAACGCAGTTCGAATCGTTCGTTTATCCGTTCATAATAATGATCACCATAGTCGTGGCGTTCCCGGGCGTATTCCTCGCCCTGTGGATAACGGGCACACCGCTCAGCCTTATGGCGCTGATAGGGGCGATTATGCTTGTCGGTATAGTGGTGAAGAACGGTATCGTGATGGTGGACTTCATGAACCTGCTGCGCGAACGGGGGCTTTCGATATCCCACGCGGTTATCGAAGGCGGAAAGAGCCGTCTGCGCCCCGTGCTGATGACCTCCCTTACCACTATCCTCGGTATGCTCCCGTTGGCGCTCGGCCTCGGTGAAGGCTCCGAGCTGTGGCAGCCCATGGGTATCGCCGTTATCGGGGGACTTACCTTCTCTCTTATACTGACGCTCCTCGTGGTGCCCGTGATGTATTCGCTCTTCGGTGGCGCCGGAGTGGCACGCCAGAGGCGCCAGATGCGTAAGGATATGCGCGCACGACGTAAAGAGACCAGACAAGTATTCAAATAAAGTAAAGCCATGAAAGCACTATTTATATCGTACAACCAGGCGCTTACGGAGCGCATATTATACATACTCGACCATCATTCGGTCCGCGGATACACCCTTTTCCCCCTGACGCACGGCAGGGGGAGCCACGACGGGGAGCCCCACATGGGAACCCATACGTGGCCCTCTATGAATTCGACCGTCCTTGCCATTGTGGAGGAGGAAAAGAGGGTGGCGGAAGTACTGGAAGCCTTGCGCAAGCTCGACGACCAAACCCGCATGCAGGGCGTACGCGCCTTCGTGTGGGACGTGACCGACAAAATGTAGTTTTATCGTACTGGGAGAACTTTGTTCCCCTATACTCATCGTAATCAAGGAGGGGCTGAAATAATTTCAGCCCCTCCTTGATTACGAACTCCTGTATGTTTTAAATGAATTATCCCCATGCGGGTCTTTCATGGCCGCCCGTCTCCAGAGACGCAATTTTTTTCATGGTTTGGATGGGTTCCGGCGGGACCGGGCATCGGATTTACCTATGGAATTATCAGAATAATCGTCGCGGCACCCCGTGAGGATAAAATAAAATTTAGAATTCATAATTCTGGTATAGAATTGTAAGATACGAAGATGGTCAAAAAATAAAAAAAATCTGTTTCCGTTGCGGCTGGTATGGAAATTGGATGATAGTTCCCGAAGTCTGCGGGGAAGAATAGACCTAACTTCGTATCCCGGAGATTAAACGGAAATTAAATTACTGATTATGAGGAAATTTACCCTGGGCATTTTCATGCTTGCCCTTATGCTGTCTGCATTATCCTTCACAGGATGCTTTCTTTATGAAGATCCCGACCTATCAAAATGTCCCCAGGATGTAAGAATAGAGCTACAGTGGATCGGTGTTGACCCACTGGATGATACGGAAAAAATACCCGTAACCGTCTACTCCCAAAACTCTCTTGTCTTGGACACCCTTTCCGATATCAACGGTATCGACGTTCTCCTGCATCCTGCGGTTTATGAAGTCGTAGGGTGGGAAGAAGTTCCCAATGTCGCTGTAACGGGACACACCGTTTCGCTGCTGGCCGACCGGGAAAACCGCTTCCTCCCGGTCACCCGCTTCAGCGCGGGTAGCGGCCGGGGTGAGATCGTAGCGGAAAAAACGGAGCAGGTGATCCTCCTTCCAATGCGCGAGCAGGTCAGGGAGCTCGTGATAATGGTCGAGTTTACCGGCAATATCGCCCCCCAGGTTACGGGCATTGGCGGAGAGCTTCACGGAACGGCCCTCTCGAGGGACGTGAGCGATGCTTTCCCACCCCAGAGCGGCCGCCAGAGGCCTTATGCCACTACCCGCACGGACGCCATTTATGATTTCGGGCGTGAGGTGAGAAGCGGTAAGGTGTGGTTTACGGGAGAGAACAACCTCCTCGGCATAGACGGCGACAGCGACCAGGTACTCGACCTTTCGGTTACTTTCTCCGACGGCGAAACAGTGGTTTATCCCGTGGATGTGACCGGCCTTATGACGGGCTTCCATACCGTCGACGTACTCGATCCCTGGTATATCGTACTGCGCCTCAACATAAGCATGGATATGCTTTTTACCATCGAAGACTGGTACGGAGGCGCCGAGCTCTACCTCGACGCGCAGTAAATTTCAGAAAATTAAACCAATACAATATCAGATTATGAAATTCAGAATCTTTACACTCGCCGTACTTACGGCTATTTCGGCAATATTCATATCCTGTTCGCAGGAGCCCGCCGATAAGAATGAAAACGGCACCGCAGTCCAATTCGAGGCTGCAATGGCTACCCGTGCCTATGATGGGTCATGGCAGGCGGGCGACGGCATCGGCCTGGCCATGCTCGGCACGGATAACGGGGCTATCGTCGGCGACGTATTCAATTATAATTATTACACCCCTTCCGCGGCAGGCTTTTTCGAACCGCGCGTGGCCAACAAGACCATTTATTACCCGCAGGACGGAAGCAGCGTGACATTCAAGGGATATTATCCTTTCCACGATAACCTGGCGAGGGATATGTTAATGCCGCTGAACGTCGTTTCACAGGCCGCCCTTCCTGCGATAGATTTCATGACCACCAGGCCGGCCGGAACTTTTTCTAAAGACGACAATGTCGTGCACCTTGTTTTCCAGCATCGCCTCTCGAAACTTATTTTCGACCTTAACATAGCTGACGGGGAACCTGCATTTCCCCTCGAAGACCTGACCCTCGATATAAAGGGAATGTACACAAGTGGTAATTATGACATGCTCGGCGAAAAACTGACTGTCGACAATACCAGCATGCAGGACATCATAGTACCATATATAAATATTCCTTCGGCCCGAAACGCAATAGTCCTGCCACGTCCGGCGGGTGAAGGGGTTGTGTTCGAATTCACCAATAAGGAGGGCGGCAAATACATAGCTTTCATGGATCCCGACCTGGAGTTGAAGAGCGGGTATAAATATACTTTCCATATAACCCTGAAGAGGACGGCAGCTATAGTGACCGCAGAGATTGAAGAGTGGCTCGACGGAGGCTCCTATACCTATGATATAGTACAGGTGGGGGGCGCCGTAGGCAATAACGAAAATATAAACCAGGGTGACAGGATGAAAGTATATATGGGCGGCACCGGGAATAATTTCTCCCTACTGAGCACGTTTACTTTCACAAGCGCAGGTACATGGAACCCCGACCCGGTGGTTCTTTGGGACGATATGCCCGACCCGGTAAGGCTGCGTGCATCGATGACCGCAGAGCCCGCACTCAACCAGAGCCAGCTTCCTGATATCCTAATCGCCCCGGAAATTTCCGTGGCACGTTATGCGGGCGCACACTTTAACTTCAAGCACGCACTCGCAAAAACCATTGTAACGCTCGAATCTTCCGATCCCGGGATCAGTGCCCTGTTGGCCAATGCAGTAGTAACTTTGCCGCAGTATATTTCGGGCGGATACGAATCCAACGGAACTTTCATATACGGCGACGGCTCGACGCACAGCGACATAAGGGCCGAAAAGATGCAGGTATCGGGCGCAACAGCCCATGTAGCCCTGCTCGAACCGCAGACTATATCCCAGGACGGATTGGTACTGCGCATAAACATCGGCACCACCGCATACAACGTAAACGCTTCCACGGGAGCGGTCGCTTACCGTGCAGGTTTCATTACACATATTAACGTAAGGATAAGCGCCAGCGACGTGAACTTCAGCGCGGCTATAACAGACTGGACCGACACCGATCCGATAGATCTCAACGCCCTTGCGCTAACGGTATCGCCGCCCGAATCGGTCAACATACCGGACGGGGCCGAGCTCGAGCTTTACAGGCATACCCCGGGCGGAATAGTCCTGCTTTCGACATACACTTACGACGAAGGTACGGGCAAGTGGACTCCCAGCCCCGAAGTTATATGGGAAGACCTTGAAGACCAGGAAACATTCCACGGCTCGTTGTTCGTCCACGACAAATATAACGGCACTCAATTGGACGACTATTTTACTTCCGAACCCGTGACGGTGCAGAAGAACAATGGACTTTTCCTCGAACTCACCCATCCGGCGGCGAAAGTGACCGTACAGCTTAAATCCACCATATACTCGCCCGAAGAGCTTGCGCTTGTCACGGTAGTGCTTCCGCAATACATTGTAGGCGGCTCCTATACTGATGGTGTATTCACGAGAGGACAGGGTACCACGGGCGACATAGACCTTTACTACGACGGAGTGAGCATGACGGGCGTAATCGACCCCCAGACAAGGATCGCCGGCAACGTCGTAGCCGAAGTGAACACTCCGGCGACCAACACCCATGCGGCCAATACCTACAGGGTCATGTCGAGCGGCGACATCGAATTCAAACCGGGCTATAATACAATACTGGTAATTACGATCAACGAAAGTGACTTCATAATAAGCGCCCGCCTTACCGACTGGCAGACAGAAGAAGCCATTCCGCTCGTCCCCGACGAGTTGCAGATAGGCGGCCAGCGCGAGGATACCGACAAGGATTTCCAGGGGCAGACCATATACATTTATAAAATGGGGACTCCCATAATCGAATACGGCTATTCCTACACTCAGAAGCCTTCGGGATGGTCATGGGAAGGCCCGACACTTTACTGGGACGACCTCCAGGTTTCGACTGCAAATCCCCTGACGCTAACAGGACTTTTCTTCCCGCACCCGACGCTGAAACCTACGGCAAGCCCGATACAGCAGAACTTTGCATGGAATCTTCCTGTAGACCAGGCCAACGGTTATCAGGATTATGATATCCTTTCGTCGAACTTGACCATAACGACCCCGCAGTACATCAACTTTATGTTCCGTCACACGCTGAGCAAAGTGAGGGTGGTGCTCACGAGCAAGGAATTCGAGCTTAACGAACTCAAAGGCTCTAAAATAGCTCTCAACGGATTCGTAATGAACGGCAATATAGACCTCAACACCGGCACAGCCGTTCCCGGTAATACGGAAGTAACAATTACGCCGTATACGGAGTCGGACGGCCAGGTTTACTCGGCCCTCGTTATGCCCGGGACCGCATTTACCACAACGGACAATATAGTTTCGATCACCCTTCCGGGTTATCCGAATACGCCTTTCCAGGGAAAACTTTCCAACCCTGTCACCCTTGTGGCGGGAGCGGAGAGCGTCATCACCATCAACCTCAAGAAAACAGGCATCGAGATATCGGCCAAGTATGAGACGTGGAGCAACGGCCCCGAAGGATATATTGAAATCCAATAATACCGGCAAGCGATATGAAAAAGATATTAATAATAACGGGCATTTGCATTGCGGTGGCTGCTGTGGGTTGCACCCACGATACCGATAAAGTGCAGGGGAAAACACCGGGGCTCGATCCCATAGTGATCTCGTCGGATACCGGGGATGGGTCTAATCCAGCTCCTGCGGCGGACGTTGACGGCCAGTTCCCCAACGGTGGCAAAATAGGGATCATAGCGGCACGGTATCCCGATACCGCCCCCGATGAGGATTGGGCCCCCAACTGGCAGGATTCCTATCCTGACATAGACAACGCCCTGGCTACCCAAAGCGGGTATGATCCCGGCACAGAGACTTATAAGTTTCAGTGGGACAGGCAGCGTTACTGGCCCTTCGACGGCGGTAAGCTGATATTTATGGCTTACAGCCCCTATACCGACAATACGGGCGTTCTCGCCCTGGACGTTACAAGGGAATGGCTCTTAATCAACCTTACCGATCCTATGGCTGACGTATTGTACGCATCGAATAACGTGAAACCATGGAACGTATACAGCAAATCGCCAAACCACGCCGTAGACCTGGGTACGTTCAAGCATGTTATGAGCCAGCTTACGGTTATCGTGGAAGCTGACCCGACGATGGAACCTACGATAGAGTTGTCGGCCCTGAGTGTGACAACCCTTAGGCCCGAGGCGCAATTCCATCTTCCATCCGGTGACGAGGGACTGTTGGTAGCCGAGGAACCCGACCTCGACAGGTTCCAGTATAATATTAAAACCGATGCCGACGGACTTAAACCTTTCGTGGACGAGCCGTTCAGCGATACTGTACTGTTGTTCCCCGGCACCGAAGAGTGGACTACGATACATTTCGAGCTGGTGGATACCAATGCTCCGGCAAATACTTACAGGAAGACTGTTGCGGTGACATTCTTCGCTCCGAACGGTTCCGAACCCATCACACTCCAGAGGGGAAAGAACACCATACTGACCATAAAGGTAAAGAGCATAACCGCCACGCAGAAGGATTTTGAACTGGAAGGCCAGATAACGGACTGGATACCGGGCGGCAGTTTCCACATAGACATAAAATAATTACTGTTATATAATTACTGTTATGAAGATCACTAAATATATAAAAGCCCTTCTCCCTATTCTCCTGCTTACCGCAGCGTCGTGCAGCGACACGAAAAGCAGTACGGAGGAAAGCGGGGGCGTGCCGGTCGGTTTTTCGGGCCTGATGACACGCAGCGACGGAGTAAACGGATCGAACATCTACCTTACGGCATACTACAATGACGGCGGGGCCCTCCAGTACATGAGCGAGGTACTTATAAGTTTTCCCTCTGGGCTGGGACAGGATCCGCGGGAGGCGACTTTTCCGGCGTCGACGCCATACTATCCCCTGAACCAGCGGGGCATCAACTTTTTCGCGTATTCCGGAAAAACCCAGAACCAGAATATGGTCCTCGTGGCGGGTAACGGCAGTACATTCGACGCCGTGCTGAGCAACCAGGGCTATACGGGCGGAAATCTTTCGGCTGAAAGTTCAGGGACTTTCGGATCGTCGGTCAGTCCTGCCGATATCCTCCTGTTCCGGCACGTCATGACCCAGTTGGAAGTAGCCATCGAAGTCAACGAGGACGAAGAGGGCGATCATGTCAGCCCCGCGCCGCAGCATATCTGGTTCAGGGTACCTGTTATCTACTCTAAAGGAACATATCACTTCAAAAGCACATCGTCCACTCCGGCGACTCCCTCGGGAATCGCACAATATACGGTAAGGGAGGGGATAAATTACCTTGTCCCTACAGGGGAAGACATTACAGGGCTGCCGCTGACCTACCTGAAAATAGACGATTATACCGCCACTGCCGGCGACCTTTCGCAATTCGTAATAACCCCCGATACCCAGGGAGATCGCATGAGGCTCCTGCCCGGGTATGCATATAAGCTGACGCTCGTTATTAACCGCCTGAGGGTTACGGAAGCGAAAATATCGCTCGTCCCATGGAAAACGGCTGTAGTCGACGATGTCGACGAGTCATATCTTCCGCAGACGCTCACACTCGATACGGGATCTTACCAGAATACCGGTACGGATGCGATTACCAAAGTGGTATTGTATACGCAGGACAAGATGTACGTCGGTAAAAAGGAAAGTGCGTCGGCGCTTATCGATTTCGTCACTATGCCCCCGGCGGGCGAAGTAACGGGGATAGAGCTTTATACCACCAATGGAATGCTGCTCAAGACCGATAATGCCGCAGGCTTTACATATAATGGCAGCGCACTCCGGTTTCAGCGTATGTCGGCGGCCGGCATGCTTCCGGAAAACCCTTCTTCGGATTATAATGCCAGTACAAATCCTTATTCTATTACTACGGCTTCACAATTCATCAACGCAGACATGGACTTGTCGGCGTCATATAAACAGGCGGCCAATATAGACCTCAACACGCTCAACCTGATCGACGAGGCGAGGTTATTCAACGGTTTCGGCGATGTTACCGCGACGGGTGTATATGACGGAAACGGATTCTTTATAGCGGGGCTCGACATACAGTCACCGGGGCTTTTCGCCTCCAATGCAGGTACCCTTAAAAACGTCCGGATACTTTCGGGCATTATAGACGCCGTGGGGCAGCAATATGCAGGTGCGATATGCGGGGTGAACAGCGGTGAAATAGCCGGATGCTTCAACGAAGCTGCAATCCTTTCATCGGGAGACGATGCGGGGATTACGGTCGGCGGTATTGTGGGCAGGAATACAGCTACTGGTAAGGTTACGGCCTGCCTCAATACAGGCGCCATATTCAACGGCGGCATTGTCGGCGGTATTGTCGGAATGAACGAAAACGGCGGCAATGGCGTCATAGCCGCATGCGTTACTACCGGATCCCTCAATAAGAATGCCGTGAAACTCGGCGCAATATGCGGCAACAGTGTTGCAAGCCTGGACCTGGCTACCATAAGGACATGCTATTGGCTTATCGGCAGCGCCCAGAGGAATGTGGGCGGAGTTGAAAGGGCGGTCGATACCGATGCGGGGACGAACGTGTGGATTTTCCGCGCTGCGGCCCTCGATCCGGACGAGCTCCGCAATATTACTTCTTCCCCGAGTACGGGCGGCCAGTTGGTAACGGAAGTCCTTAACGAGGAGGTAGCCGATACTGCCTGGAGGGGTATATACGAATATGTGGTCGACAGGCAGCGGACAGGTATAACATGGCCCGCGCCCGTAAAAGCCAATTAATACAAATAAAATAAGACGATGAAAAACATAAGAATATTAATCGCAGCGGCGCTGGCCGTATTATCCGGACTTTCGTTGGCGTCATGCGCAACTGATAATACCGGAAAAGAGTGGAAGGACGGCGCCGAACTGATAATATATGCCGGTTTTGAAGCTATGACCCGCGTCCAGGAGCTGCCCGGTACGGCCGAAATGTCGGTTCCGGCCGACGGCCTTTACGATATAGGACTCTATATTTATTACAGCGACGACTATAATATGGGAGACCTGCGTTACCCTTATGTCAGGAACCTGCAGTGTAAGGTCGTGAACGGTGAAATGATCGTCGTTACCGATGACCCGGCCCAGCAGCGCATATTCATCTACGACAGGATGACGCTCGTGGCGTTCTATCCGTACAATGAGGAGATGAACCTGCCGGAAAATTACTTTACGGTAAAGGCCGACGAAGAGAAGTACCCTGTTACAAGGAAGAATTACGCCGACCAGACGTATATTCCCTACAGGGCCCAAACGTCGACCGACCCCACCGTATCGTACTATACTTCGCTTACATTCGTACCCAAGCACACTTACAAGCTGGAGATAGTGCTGGTGGCAGCCGATGAAAGCCTGCTTCCCGACGAAACGGGAATGAAAATACTCCCGGGCAACGACTCTGTCGACAATCCCATACCTTCGTTACCTGACCAGGACGGTAAGCGCGAGGTGTGGTACGACAAGAAATACTCCGGCGGAAAGGACACCGGCGGCTCGGCCGTTGTCCAGTACACTTCCTATATATGGACCACCACCGACGACAGGAACCGTATCCAGAAAGGCGACATCCTGCTCCAGAACGACTCTTTTACACTTATCGCATCGCAGGACGTCAATGTGGCCGAACAGTATGTTTACCGCTATGGGTACAACCTGAGCACCGGTGAGATTTTTATCCCCACTTCGTCGAGGCTGATAAACAACGCCGAGACGCTGGCAGGACTAAACGGGAATACTGGAACGGCTTACCAGGTCTGCGACATCGATCTGAACGGTTACCCATGGACACCGATCACTATGACCGGCGGCAGGTTCGACGGCGGAGGCCATAAAATAGAAAATATGAGCGTAAGCGCGGATGTTAACGGAAAGGCAGGCCTTTTCAGCCAGGTGCAGGGAAATTCTACGCTGTGTAATATAGACCTTGTCAATCCCGTAATTAATATCACTTCGACGGCCGATAACGTTTATGCGGGGGGTATTGTCGGGATGGTCAACCCCGCATTGACGGACGAGGAGCGGAACAACCTCGTTAACGGGCTCAACCTGCCTCCCAATCTTTCAGAAGTGGTTAGGAAAGCGATGATCGAAGAGCTGCTGGCCGGCATTGGAAACAGCCAGACCAACATTGTAGCGGTAAAGGTTGACAACCCCACCATAACCGTCAACGGAAAGAATCCGCATGTAGGGTCTGTAGCAGGCGCAGCGGGGGACAGGACCGACGACGGTACCTATAAATCTTCGATACGCGACAGTTACGCGCTGGGAGGTACGATAATCGTAAACCAGAATGCCATTGATGATAACGCCGGAGGTTATGTAGGAGGTTTTGTAGGGCTCAACAACGGCTCAGTCAGCAACAGTTACACCACCACGGAAAATATTACGGCGCAGGCTCCCGACCCCGGCTCGTCGGGCGACACTATCGATATAGAGCAGGGATTCGGTACGCAGGGCGACAAATATACCACTGCCGAGGGCGGTATTATAAGCGGGTCTTTCTCTTCGCTCCCCGACAGTGGCAGCGGTGTACAGCAGCTTCCAGCCGCGTGGCCCTCATGGCCCGTGTATACCGACAAATGGCCTACCTACTACACCGGATGGCTCTCGGGCAACAACACATTCTGGTACAGCATGGGCAGTCAGGCCGCGCAGGAATACCCGGCACTTCAATGGGAAAGAAAATAACGGAAAACAATACTCTCATGAAAAAGATACTTTTATTAACATTTGCTTTACCGGTGGCGGCACTTCTTTTGTCCTGTGCGGATACTGAGAAAACACCCACTGGCGGAAACGAGCTCCTGCTCGAGCCTTCTGTAGAGGCATTTACCCGTGCCATAGGGGACGATTTCTTTACCGACGGCGGACAGATAGACGTTACTTTAACGACCTTGCGTGAGCCCGATAACGCGGTTTACTCCTATGTTTATGGCAGCGACCGTATATTCCACGGAAACCCGCCTTTCAGGTTCTCGCTGGACGACGATTATATAACCGGCCTTAAAGCTGAATGGCCCTCCGAGGCTGTCCGCGCCCGGGGCCTAAAGACTGACCAAAGGCTGCTGGCCGATTATAAAGAGGCCGACTGGATGTCATTTACAGCCGGAGCCGAAATCGTCGGCTACGGGATAATGCCTACCGATGCACCAGTACCATTGACTTTCACTCGAGAGAATTCAATGCTCGAATTCGAACTGGTGGGACAGAACACGGAGGTACTTGACATACAGACCCTGATCTTCGAACTCCAGATAAAAGGTGTACCGACGGCTTGCTGGGCATATTGCGGTAATCCTAACGGCCATGCGGAGCTTATCCTCGAAGCAGGGACAGTGATCTCATCCGCCGACGAATACCTCATAGGGCGCGTGTCGGTCAGCGACGACAGCCAGTATACCATAATCTTTCCCGAAACGAACGTTACGCTCGAGGCAGGAAAGCGCTACCTGGTAACCTTAACGCCTCAGGGATACAATATGAACACCTATGTATTCATCGCGGGCTTCAGCGACGGGGAGAACGGGATAGGAATACCTTTCCAGCAGCCCACACCCGACGTGAACGGTATTTTCAGGAT
>CAKUKW010000037.1 GCA_934663885.1 uncultured Tidjanibacter sp. | reverse complement strand
GGGTAGGCCCTACTATTATTATCGACTATAAAGCCGACTTATCCGTACACAGGGTAAGCCTCATTAAAAATACAAACCGTTTCAACCTGTTCCTTTTCAAAACGGATGGTGACGGTACCAGGGCGGAAACAGCGTCTTGCACTTTCGAAATAGCGACTCCCGAAGGAGCCTCTTATGCACATGACAATTCCCCGATCACGAAGGAAACGGTAACATATACACCCTACTCCCTTTTGCCCGGAGAGGGCGAAGGAGAGATTTCGAAAGGAAATCTCAATACCGCGCGGCTGCTGTACAGGGAAAATTACGATTATACGCTGACAGTGCGTGAAACCGGGAGCGGAAAGAGGTTATGGAGCTACGACCTTATGAAATTACTGGAACACACGAAGCCCGATCTGCGGCCCGACGGCTCCGCACTGCCCATGCAGGAGTACCTCGACCGGCAGAGCGAATGGCACATAATAATACTTTACGAAGGAGAAATAGAGCCGGACGAGCCAGAGGCATTCATAGCGGTAGCGGTCAGGATAAACGGCTGGCTGGTCTGGCTGCACGATATAGATCTTTAGGCATTATATTATTAGAATATGAAAAACAGGTTGTACATATTGGCTGTGTCCATCGGGATTCTACTCCTGAGCGCCTGTTCGTGGAGTGAACGGCCACCGGCAGCGACCCGTGGCGAACTGTCCGTTGTAACCGTGACCGGTGGAGCGGACGAGCATGATTATGTATATAAGGTAAGATACATCGTTTTCGATAATGCTTCATCGAATCCCAAACTGGATATCAACCAATGGGTAGACGTAGAGCAACAGCACCAGGGAGCCACCGAATTCAGGTCTACCCTGAACGTAAGCAGCAACCCCGACAAAATGCTGATAGTGGTAGTGAACGAGCCGGACGGGCTTTCCACTATGCTGGATCGCATTACGAGTCCTGAAGGCTTCGAAGATGTAATCTTCCAGATGGCTGCATCATTCAATGTCAACCACACGGCGCCCTCCGCGAGCGGTATACCTATGTCGGGAGTAAAGAGGGGCATCGTGGTAGAGGAAGGGAAAACCGCGATAGTGGAAATGACGACAGAACGGGCTGTAGCCCGTGTAGAGCTCTGGCTGAAAAAAGACGACGCGCTAACATCCGCCGAGGTCAATACCTCGACTTCTGTCTTCCTGTCGAATTCCCATACTGAAGGCTACATGATAACAGGCACAAAGATGGACGGCACGCGTTTCCAGACGGGAGTTGGAGAGGTAAATAATTTCGGCCACATGCTGACCGTACCATTTCCCATAACAGACCGGGCATGGAGTTATATAAACAGCACCCCGACGAAACTTACGGATAAGCTACAGCTTGTGTGCGCATTTTATGTTCCGGAACGCACCTGTTCCGCAGAATCGGATACGGATAAGTTGGTCATGGACATATTTAACGTAGCCACATCGGAGGGCGACAGGAGCGCGAGCAACCATATATTGAAATCGTTCTCTCCCGAAGGAGGCTCCGAAGGTGAAATTACCGAGTTACTGCGTAACAACGTATACCAGGTGTACGGAACCGTCAAAAGCCGTTCGGTAGAGTTCGAGCATACCGTATACCGCTGGGATGATGCTCCCCAGGGCATTATCCTCGATCCCCAATATTACCTGCGGGTAAGCGGCGACAACCTCTGCCTCGCCGGACTTAACGATGCGGTTACGGTACTGGTCGAGACCAACTACGACAGAAGCGACAGGGGATTCCCCAAGGGAATAAACGCCGCATACATAGAGATTAATTATTTCGACAGGTACGGCAACCTTATGGGGAGTTCGAACGGCAACCTCTACGGATGGGTTGCAATATCCATGACGGGCGCCGACGGCGACCTTTCGCGCAATATCACTTTCACCGCTATCAAATCGCCGGACGCGGCGACGGGGTATTACGCAATCGCCGACATTACGGTGGCCAATATTACAAAAAAGATAAAAGTAACAAGGATATAATATTACGGTAAATCCGGTAAGTTATGGAACGCAAAAGAACAACACGGAGACTTCTCTACGCAGCCGCATTCCTGGCTGCCTGCGGCTTTGCGGGCTGTACTTTCGATGAGCCGTACGACCCGGGACGGGAAACGCCGCAGGGAAACGTAAGTTTCGAGATAGCCGTACCGGGACCCTGCACACCCGTTACGCGCTCCATCGAAGGGGGAAAAGGCGAGGCTGTAGTGAAAGTTATCGACCTGCTCATATTCGACAAGTCTGAAAAACCCCTCCTGCTCGCCCACCACAAGATACAGAGCCCGTCGCAAAACTCCGCCGGGCCGGACTATAAAGTATCGTTCAACCTTACGATGCAGAAAATCGAGAATGCAGGTACGGTGGCGGCTATCGCCAATGCAACTGATGAAGTCGCCTCGGCTCTTCAGGCGGCACCCGTGGGATCGGAAAAACAGGTAATCATGGAAGAGCTGAAGTTCGCCACGGTTCCCGACGGAAGCAGTTATAAATGGAAAGTAGCTTCAGGCAGTGACCCTAACGATTACACACCGATCCCGATGTACGGGGAAACGGCCGTATCCGGTATATCGGAAGGAATGAAGATTTCGGGCATAAGCCTGATCCGCATGGTCGCCCGCATCGACGTGCAGAACCAGGTGCCCGGCACCGATTTCAACATGACAGGCATTTACCTGGTCAATTACAATACCGCCGGCTATATAGCACCGGCGTGGAACAGGACGAACGGGAAACTACTGAAAGAAGACAATCCCGAATATCCTTATACCAACAATAAAAATCCCATAATACCCAATCCGGCAGGCAAACAGCCTGCTACCCAGGAGGCGTCCATGCTCTATCCATATTCCCAGGGAACAGGCATGGGGCCTGAACTCACCGGGCAAATATACACTTACGAGGCGGTCAAGGGTACGGGAAACGAACCGGGCGACGCAGTAAACACTCCCTGCCTCATCGTCAAAGGAACTTACGAAGGAAGCGAGTATTATTACCGTATAGATTTCTGTACCGTAGGCAGCGGATCTCAAGGAAACGCAGATGTGCAATATATGCCCCTTTACCGGAACCACAAATACATCGTAAACATTACGGCAGCTGAAGGTATAGGCTATGAGAGCTTCAATGAGGCCCTGGTCTCCACCACCGTCCTTTCCAACCTCAAGACTACCATAATGATAGTCAATACCGAAGGAATAAACGACATCGTTTTCGACGGGCAATACTTTATGGGGGTCCAAAGCAGGGAAATTCCGGTCATTTGGGGTATTGATAAATCCTGGACGCAAGCGATCAGCACCAACTTCCCCGGTATATGGAAGGCGGAAGTGCTTGATCCGGACCAGGTGCCCTGGCTCCGCTTCGAAGGAGGAGGAACACAAACGGGAGGGGCCGACCTCAACGGATCGGGCATAGAATTCGAAATAGGAAAACTCGGAACCTATCAATCCGGCGCGAGCGGACAGGTATTGATTACCGCGGGCAGGCTCCGGATGACCCTGACGGTAAAAAGAACCTCCATCGCCGACCTTTTCGCTCGGAGCAACGTGGTGCAACAGTCCGGAACCAGGCTGACATTTGCGGTAACGGCTCAGGATAACGTCACCATTCCCGCATGGTCGCAGGGTGTATATTTCAAGTGGGGCTCGCTTTTTGCGTTGGCTCCTGCAGGAAACCCGTACGTACCTGCAACGCACGTCATTTACAACCCCGCCCCGGGAACGCATGACCCCTCCGGTTGGGGAGGCGGGCTGGCGGGATGGGACAAGATCCCGTACGCCCACACCAATTTCGGATTCCCCGAATCTGCCGCTACCAACTCGGACGATAAAGACGAATTCAAGACATACAACGGGAGTACCGGGTATAACCAAAATGCGGGGGTTGGCGATATATGCCGGTATATTTCCGCCAATACCGGCTGGGTCGAAGGCAACTGGCGCCTGCCCACCTATGCGGAAATTAAGATGCTGCTGGAAGAAACCACCGTCAATAAGGGTTACGGCGATTTCAAGAACCTGACCGGGACGATAAACGAGAATGAGGCCAGATTTAAGTATGGTACCTTCAACCCTCTTAGCGGATGGTTCGCGGGAGCTGAGGTAACGGCCGGGACGAATAAGACGTCGGTCCCGCCGGAGGGGACGCTGTATCTGCCCGCGGCCGGACACCGCTATCCCAACGGCGACGGGGACGTAGTGCATGTGGGAGCGTACGGCTATTACTGGACAGCGACTCCTTACGATAAGATCACCGTCAATTATCCTTTCCTAAGTAAATACGGAATAGAGGAATACGACGCTGATCGCTCCTACGCTTTCCCAGTCCGTTGCATACGCGATTATTAGGCACAACCGTTAGGTAACAGCACCGAATTTTAACGCAATATCAAAGAATTATAAAGATATGTCCACCCGAAAAAATACTATGAAAAGGTTGTTCAGCTCCTGCGGTCTAATGGCCATGGCCCTGACGGCAATTTTGCCGGATGCGTCGGCACAGCAGGTCGAACCGGGCGAGTTTCCGTTCTTCCGGTCCTTCACCGACGGGAAAACCGATTTCATAAAGTTCCCGGGGGGCAATCCCGGCAGGTCGAATTCCACAAACAATAACAGCCTTACGGAATACGGGCTTGTACTTACGCACGGGACTTCACAGGTGGGCGCGTTTTTCCTGCCCCAGCATACCTTCGACACGAACGACGGGTTCCTTATAGAATTCGAGTACATTATGCAGGGATCAGACGACATGACCGACGGCATCACGATGTTCCTTGTCGACGCCAAGCCGGAATATATCGGCGACAACCTTATATTCGGCGCCGAGGGCGCGGGTTTCGGGTATACCCACAGGATGGGTTACAATACCTCAAACCGTCTTTACGGTATCAGGGGAGGATATCTTGCAGTTGCACTCGACCAGGGTCCGTTCAAAACGAACCGGATGGTGCACAGGGACTACGGCGATGAGCAGAGGAACGGCATGGTATTCGACGACAGCGGATACTCCACCGGATCGTTACTCAAGAAATACGATACGAGGAGCAACATAACGATCAGGGGCGCGGCCGGCAATACGCAAAGGACTTTCATTGTGAACAAACGTGAGTTCCCGATGCCCGCAGGCAGGTGGGGATTCCCGGTACTCGCTACCCGCCACACCGGATGGGATCCGGACACCGGCCTGAAAGACCCCCAGAACCTCAGGAACGATGCCGGGTTCAAACTCGACACCGGAACCGGGCTATACGTAAAAGATATACCAAAACCGATAGACATACCCTTCAATATTGCGGGAGGAGCCGATTTCAATGGACCTGAAGATCCCGCATACCGCAAAGCCATTATCGCACTGGAACCTAATCCGAACACCTCGGAAGGGGGATTCAAGATAACGGTGACCATACAGCACGGCACCGAAAAGACGACTGTAATCGAAAACTTCACTTATCCACTGACCCTTAAATACATAGAGAACGGTTTCGCGGCAAACTGGGACAGTTCGCTGGGGTACGCGCAGATCGCTAAGACGCCCCCTATAGAGCAATACACCGTCACGAGGCCTGAAAAGCTGGTCATCGGTTTCTCGGCGTCCACGGGATGGAATACGGCGTATACAAATATAATCCGCAACCTGCGCATCACTCCTATATATGCCGCCAACACCGCCAACGACGACATCCGGGACCACCGCAGGGGGCCGGTTACGATCAGGCCGCTGGACAACGACCTCGGTTACAAAACCGAAGGGAGCTCGTTTATAGGCGACAAGGATTTCCTGAACCCTGAGACTTTCCGTTTCTGGACCGACGAATATACATGGAAAGATGAAGGTGATTATGAAATCGACGCTCCGGGGAAAGGTAAATGGGTTTACGATCTCGAAACGAGGGAAGTCCTGTTCTTTCCCGCGAAAGGGTTCACCGGTAAAGCGCAAATCATGTACGATATCAAAGGGATGTACGCTCCTTTCGATCAGGAAAAGTACCGCTCTTCGCTGGCTACAATTTCAGTTACGATCGCGGATAATCAGCCCGAGCCGTAGAAAAGAGTGTCATGTTTGTTAAAACGTTATGTTTTTGTACCGAATAATTTTTATATTTGCCCTATAAACCATAATATATCAGGAGCATGAAAACATTATTGGACCAGATCAACGAACAAATCGACAATTTCCAGGCTAACACTACCCTTCAGGTAGAAAAAGCGAATAAGGCAGCCGGCGCACGCGCGCGTAAAGCATCCCTTGAACTGGAAAAGAAACTTAAAGAATTCCGTAAAAAATCACTCGAATTCGAAAAGAAAATATAATCAGCCTGTTTTCGGAATTAAAAAATACCGCCTTCACAGGGCGGTTTTTTATTCGATGCTCCATACTTTATATCGAGCCGGAATAAAACGGCCAGCCATCGATCCGCCGGCCGGCACAATAATTTATTTACTCCCCCGTTTTCCGTAAAACAAAATATTACATATCTTTGCGGTATGTTAAAAACATTCTTTAAATCGGATTCGGTATTGTAAACAATCTGTGCTTTTCGTACGGATTGTCTTTCCAGCTATACCCGGATAATTCTTTCCGGGCTTAATATCTATTTTTTATATTCAATTTTAAACCGGCATACAATGGCGGAAACACGTCCGTGTTTCAGTATGTAAGCTATTACCAATCAAGACAATGAGTGACGAAAATAAAACAATATACGACTTCGAATTTAAATTAATCTGCGACTTTTTCTCAAATATGGAACGGCAGGGGCCCGGAAGTCCCGAAGCGACCTTAAAGGCATTGGGTTTTATAGAAGGCCTGACAGCCGGATCGAAAATAGCCGATATCGGTTGCGGTACGGGCGGGCAAACAATGGTGCTTGCAGGGAACACGCCCGGCAACATTACCGGGCTCGACCTGTTCCCAGGTTTTATCGAGCTCTTCAACCGCAATGCCGGACAATCAGGCTTGCAGGGCAGGGTGAAGGGCGTTGTAGGTTCAATGGACAACCTTCCGTTCCGTGAAGGGGAACTCGACCTTATCTGGTCGGAAGGGGCTATTTACAACATTGGTTTCGAGCGGGGACTTACAGAGTGGCGAAGGTACCTGAAAACAGGGGGTTACATTGCAGTCACGGAGGCTTCGTGGTTTACGGACGAACGCCCGGCGGAGATCCACGATTTCTGGATGGACTCCTATCCCGAAATAGACACCCTGCCAAACCAGGTAGCCAAGGTGTACAAAGCGGGCTATCTTCCCGTAGCAACGTTTATACTGCCCGAATGCTGCTGGACGGAGCATTACTTCGCACAAAAGGTTGCGGCCGGTGAGATGTTCCTCCGGAAATACGCGGGGAACAAAGCCGCCGAAGAATTCGCGGAACTTCAACGCCATGAAGAAGTATTATACCGTAAGTATAAGGACTTCTACGGCTATGTATTTTTCATCGCTAAAAAGGCAGGGGTATGAGCAGTTTGACCGGTTACGGATGGAACGATGAGTTAAGGCATCTGAAGCGGGAATCGCCCCATAACGCCCTACCCCACGGCAGGGTATCGGTAGTGCACAGGACATGCTACGAGGTCGTTTCGGAAAACGGTCCGTTGCAGTGCGAACTTACGGGACACATGATGTAT
The DNA here is from genome assembly GCA_934663885.1 of uncultured Tidjanibacter sp. GTDB lineage: Bacteria > Bacteroidota > Bacteroidia > Bacteroidales > Rikenellaceae > Tidjanibacter. The sequence continues at coordinate 5,169 of CAKUKW010000037.1, read as the reverse complement.
GGAAGAGCCGACTTTGAACTGCCCTGCACGGGCGATTGGGTAATTTTCCACCCGCTGGACGGGAACAAGGGGCTCATCGTCGACATGTTGCACCGCAGGAAAGCATTGTACCGCCGCAAAATCGGAACGGAGGCCGGCAGGCAGGCTATCGCTTCCTATGTCGATAAGGCGTTCATAGTTCAAAGCCTCGACGATAATTTCAATGTCAGGAGGGCCGAGCGTTTCATGGCCCAGATACTGGAGGAAGAAATCGAACCTGTGCTGGTACTCAACAAAGCCGATCTGGATTTCGACAGGCAGCAAATCGAAGGGCAGCTTCAACACCTCGCCGGCCGGGTTCCGGTATTTTTCACCAGTATCAATGAACCTGAAACTATTCTCCGGCTACGCGATTCTATATACGAAGGCCAAACGGTAGTATTCGTAGGGTCTTCGGGTGTGGGAAAAAGCTCCCTGGTCAACGCCCTTTGCGAAAAACCGCTGCTACTTACATCAGGGATAAGCTTGTCCACAGGGAAAGGACGGCACACTTCGACACGCAGGGAGATGGTGCCGATGGACGGTTCGGGTATTCTGATAGACACCCCCGGCGTCAGGGAATTCGGCCTGGCCATGCACGATACGGATTCTCTGGCCCAGATGCTGGATATTTCGGACTATGCGAAAGCGTGCCGCTTCAAAGATTGCGGACATACGGGTGAACCCGGCTGCGCCGTCCTGGAAGCTGTGGACAGCGGCATACTGGATCGTAAAGTTTATCACAGCTACATGAAACTCCGGCGGGAAACGTTGCATTTCTCCACTTCCGAGCATGAAAAGCGAAAAAAGGATAGAACCTTTTCGAAACTCGTGAACGAAGTAAAGAAGCGTAAAGGAAACTTCTAGTTCATAGATGAACGGTGCGGGTATTTCCGGATGGGAATATCCGTATCGTTGTCGTTAATAATACGGACCCGGCACCAAACGGTCCGGGACGCAAATTTGCAGCAAAATAAATGTTGAGCAAAATAATGAAAATACAAGATAGGAAGCCCGCATTATTCGAAAAAACGAACAGCAGTATATGGACTGACCCCTATATCCGGCGACAGATGCTAAAAGAGCATTTGAATCCAATGTCTGACGGAGCCAGCCGCAAACAGGAATCCATATCGAAAATTACGGACTTTGTGCTCAGTCAGTCAAAGCCCAAAAGCAGCCTGCTCGATTTGGGGTGCGGCCCCGGCTTATATACGACTTTATTCAAAGACAAAGGATACGAAGTAACAGGAGTTGATTTCAACAAAACTTCAATAGCCTATGCCTCTGCTGAAAGAAAAGATATACACTATATTTTCGGGGATTATATTAATGAGTATCCTTACGGAAAGTACGATACCGTGATACTGATTTACTGCGACTTTGGTACTCATTCCGATAACGACCGCGATAAGCTGCTGAATAATATCTGTCAATCTTTGAACCCGGGCGGACTCTTTATATTCGATGTATTTACGGAAGAGTCGGTAAAAGATAAAAAGGAATGCAAAAGCTGGGATTATGCCCCGACGGGAGGATTTTGGGACAAAGAAGAGTATTTGCTATTGAACCAAACGTTTCACTATCCCGAGGCCAATGCATTTGCCTGCCAATATAACCTGTTAACACAATCCGGGACAAAGCATTTCATTGTCTGGGACAGGTATTATTCGGAAGGTGAAATAACGTTGATTTTGAGAAATATAGGTTTCCGAGAAGTATCCGTATACAGAAATATTTTAGACAGTAACGATTTTACGTCTAACAGCGAGATTTTTGTCGTAGCAGAAAAATGAAATAAAATACGAGCAGACGGACAAACTAAGCCCTTTCTTCCGATATCCTCCTCAATAGATAAAAACCCATATAAGTGATTTACCGGATAAACACCTCAAAAATGATAAACTCGTTAAAATTGCGGCGGGAATCCAGGGAAGAGGGAGAGAGAACCTTACAACATAATTCGAAAGATACGGCCGTTGGTAATTTTGACATATCAAAACTTATTAATATCTTTGCATACCAAACGGTAGGTATTATGACGGATTCTAAAAAACAAATTTTGGAAACAGCATTAAAGCTGTTTTTGAAGAACTCTTATAAAGAAGTTTCTCTTAGGGACATCGTAAACGAAGTCGGCCTGACAAAAGGCGCGTTCTACCATTACTATAGTAGTAAGGATGAACTATTTGAAGAGGTTGTAAAATATTTCTACAACAATGCTATTATAGCTAATTATAATAAATTTCCAAAACAGTCTTTGAAGGAATTCTATAAGCATTATTTGAATACGCTTCTTGAACCGGATGATTTCGACGAAATAGAAGAAGGCGGAGGTATGAATATATTTATTTTCCTGTCGGATGCCGCTAAACGAATTCCGGATTTTTTAGAAATACATACGGCTCAACGCAAGAAAGAGCGCTGGGCATGGACAGAAATAATAGAAACAGCTAAAAGCAATAAGGAAATTAAAACCAATATCAAGAACGAAGAACTGGCAAGTCTTTTTCTAAAAATAAGTGACGGAATCGTCATGGATCAAGCAATAGTCAAGGAAGATAACACAGAATTACTCAAAGAAATGGAACGTGATTGGGATAACCTATACAGTCTGCTGAAAACAAACAAAAAATAAAAGTAAAAACATCTTTTTCTCCTTTTTCATAAAATATTTTTCGACTTCAGTTGTCTTTATAAGTAGAGGGCTCTTAAAAAAGTTGAATTGTGAAAAATAAATTATAGGATGAAAGAGGAACCTGTTTGATAGATTATTAAAAATGAACCCCTGGCACAAGAATAAAGTGCCGAAAAAGCAGCAGCTAATTTGCTCGAAAAATTCTATGGCTGTGAGATCAATTGCATGGAAATAGACGGTAGCGTATTGTTCGCCCACCACACCATAGAATTGATAACAAAATTCAGAAATAATTGCAGAATAAAAAGTGCCTGGCAGCAAGGCATTATTTTTTGCCTCTCAACATACCCGTTGGTATGTAAAGTACCGGAAGTGAACCTAAAATGAAAAATTTTATATTATGGCAATTAATATTTTTTTACTTTACAACATACCTATCGGTAGGTATTTTTTAATAAAAATCTGACATGAATAAAAGTATTACAAAATCATTATTCCTCTCCTTACTTCTGCTGTGCGGTTGTTGCTTGGGAGGAAAGGCGCAGGACAGGCAACCCGTAACATTTGATTTACAGGAGTGTTTACAGTATGGCTTGGAAAACAGTTACGAGTTGCATAAGGCCAAATTCGGCACTCTGGAATCGGAAGCCGCACACAGGGAGGCTAAAAGCGCCCTATTACCCCAACTTAACGGGTCTGTATCTGTAACCGATAATCTAAAACTGGCGACTTCCATGATGCCGGGTGATCTTTTCGGAATGCCGGGAGAACTTATTGGAATAGAAATGGGAGTGAAATACTCCGCCGTAGCCGGGATTGACTTAGAGCAAGTAGTTTTCAATGCAGGATTGTTTACCGGAATAAAGATAAGCAGGAACGCCCGTGAACTTGCATTGTTGAAAGAGCGAATGAGTAAAGAAGAGCTTATTTACAATATCAGCAACACATTCTATGATGTTCTGTACTCGGAGAACCTTTTACGAAACAACATCGAAACCCTTAGCTTAATGGATTCCATTTATGTTAAAATGGAATTGCAGGTTGCTCAAAACATTACCCGAGAAATTGACCTGAACCGGATGAAAGTGAATATCAGCAATATGAAAGTCGATATTCAGAAAACCGCCGCAACCCTGAGCCAACAGATGAACTACCTGAAAGTATTGATGGGTATGCCATTGGAATATTGGTTTCTTGCAAAAGGTAATATGGAGTTATCTCCACTGGAGGGATATTTATCCTCAATTCCAGAGAACTATGCACATAATATAACCGAACTACTTATTCTGAATAATGAGAGAAAAAACGGGAAGTTAGAAATCCGGCGACTAAAACAGGCTTATATTCCCACTTTATCTTTGTTTGCTTCTTCCAGCTATAATTTTGAAAATGAGAAATTCACTATTAGCAAGAGCGCATTCTGGTCTAACGGCACATATTTCGGGGCAAAACTATCTATCCCGATTTTTGACGGAGGTGCAAAACATCACAAAATACGTCAGGCACAATTCCGGTTGCGACAGGTAGAAGAAGACATAAAACAACAACAGCAAACCATAGAAAGCGATGGACTAAACGCCCGTTTGCAGCTTCAGGTTGCTTTCCAGTCGGCAAACGCCCAACAGGAAAATATGGAGGTTGCCGAAAAATCGTACAAACAAGGGATTATGCTCTATCAGGAAGGTTTATACAGCATTACCGACCTGCTGGATATTGAAAAGTCATACAGGGAAGCGCAGTCGGCTTACACGTATGAACTGTCCAATTATCATAAGAGCATACTCGAATTGAAAAAGTCCGAAGGGACACTTACAACATTGTTAAACCAATAAAAAATAAAAATATGAAAGCGAAAAAGATTATCAATATTCTGATTGTTATCGCAGTAATCGGGTTGGTCGTGTGGAAACTGGCGGCTAACAAAGAAGAAACAGATCAAGTTGCCGCCCGCTCCTTATTGGTGAACCCCACTGTTCCTGTGCGGGTAGAACAGGTCGGATCGCAGGAAATTTCCGGTGATATTCATGTGGATGGACGCATACAGGCAACCAACGAAGTGGTACTTTATTCAAAAGTACAGGGCATTGTACTGAATAAGTACAAAAAAGCAGGCGACCATGTAAATAAAGGAACCGTAATAGCGCAGGTTGAAAATAGCGTTATCAGAGAATCTCTTAGTCTTGCGAAAATGAATCTGGCAAATGCCGAAACCGATGTAGAGCGTTACAAAAAACTGGCAGAGGCGGGAGCGGTAACACAACGGGAATATGAAGCCATACTCATTACTTGCCGTGAAGCACAACGTGCTGTAACCGAATTGCAAGACCAACTGAATAATACCACATTGGTATCGCCTGTAAACGGTATTCTGGAAACCGATTATTTCGAAGAAGGCACCTTGTTAAGTATCGGAAGCCAGGTGGCGGATTTCGTTGATCCGTCCCAACTGAAAGCGGTTGTGAATATCACGGAAAGGGATGTTTATCAGGTGCAAAAAGGAGATAAGGTAATTC
>CAKUKW010000036.1 GCA_934663885.1 uncultured Tidjanibacter sp. | reverse complement strand
TGCCCCTCGACTTGCATGTGTTAGGCCTGCCGCTAGCGTTCATCCTGAGCCAGGATCAAACTCTCCATTGTAAAATAATTTAAAATGTTTTCAGAGTCCTGACTACTTTTTTAAAACTGTTGTTCCGTCACGGAAAAACAGCCTTCCTTTAAAGGAATTGAACTTTGCTTTTCTGCATTCTTTTTCTCTCAAAAATACCAATAAATCAAAGAACCGAATTTGTTGCTTTCCACCCTTTTCCAGAGCTTCTTTTTTATCCTCACGCCCCGAAATCGTTTCGGCCGCGGCGCTAAAAAAATCGCCCTAAAAAACCAAGGGGCGAAAAGGACTACAAAGATACTGCGTCTTTTTTTAATCTCCAAATTTTATTTTGAGAACTTCAAGAAAAAATTCGTGTTTGGGACACAGGTTTTCTTCAATAGCGGGTGCAAATGTATCGACTTTTTTTTAATCCGCAAATTTTCCGGGAAAAATTTTCAAACTTTTTTACGTGTGCTTGCGAAATTGAGTTTATAAGAAGCATAATTTCGTGTTAACGAGATAAAAAAGCCGGACTAAACGCCCGGCCTTTCCAGCAACTGCCCTGTCGATTAATTTTATTGTCACATAAAATCTGAAGCTACGGACAAAGTCATAAGGCATAAAATTTTGTTACCGTTAAGCAAAACACGCACGCCCGGAACCCAGGTAGGAGTTAACTCCTTTTGCTGCGCGGTAGCATACACTGCAAACGCCATCGCCGGTAAACCGAGCAATATGACTCTTTTTAGATATTCCATGACCTTATATATTTATACCAAAAATTATTCCGATATTTCCCAAAGTTCGGAACTTGCCGCAGCAACTGACGTCAGGCTCATAATAAACTCTTTAGAGTCATCACCAACCGCAGAATGTAAAACCACATTTCTGAAAGCCTGATAGTATGTCCCCGTGTCACGTCCATCGATTATGGTTTTAATATGTCCCTCAAAATAAAGTCCAAATACAGCCCACTCACTATCATTTCCGGGAAACAACTCTTGGACGTAAGAAATGTAGGAAGGCTCCTGCATGGGCGGTGTGGTTGCAAGGTAAAGCTCAGACACATATGTATCCATCAGGTCTATTATGTTCTCAATAATAACCGTCCATCCATCCACATCAAATTCTTCAGGAGCGACATTATACAAATCCTCATAAGCCTCCCCTAACAAAACTATCTTTTCCTCTATGTCCATATTAAAAAACTCCGACGGCGCCTTATCGTAAGCAGATAAAAGAAGACTATTATGGTAATAGCCCATAGATTCTCCAGGGTATTGGCTTGTTTCCATGGCGACAATATAATTAGGCCCCGCCATATTTCGTCTAGGCCATTCGCCAAAAGTAACTTCCAAATCCAAAAGCTCTATTAAGGTCGCGGCCAAAGCCGATGCTCCCACAGCACCCCACACGCCTCCCGCGGCGCCAAGAACGTCACACAATCCTACAGCAAAGAATTTTTTCCAGTTCCAAGCACGTGTCATTGGCACGCTATCGTCAGTCCCGATGAAACTTTGATTGACGGCTTCGAGTTCCGTATACAACTCCTTAAAAGCCATCTGCTCTGCGGTTAATTTCTCATTCTCAGCCCTGGATCCGTGATTTACGCAACCAACGATAAAAAAACCCGCTATAGTTAAACCGAATAAAATAGAGATAATTTTTTTCATAATTAGTAAAAGATTTAAATAAAAGCAAAAGATTGTTGAGTTAGTGTTTCCATACCCGCCGTTATGCCATAATTCAGTTTAAATTATTCGAAAGGGGATTACGTAAATATCCGCTCCGTTATCGCAAGGTAGCAAGCCTCGGACAGAGGGTAACTCAAAACTAATAATTATTAATTTAATATGCAACAGCAAAGAGCCTGGTTAACAATCATTCTATAGATTTAAATATAAACTTTTCCGGCGAAATATTTACAGCCATAACACTCACCACACTAAGTATTACTACTTAGCCCTATTTCGCCGGAAAAGTTTATATTTGCGGAATATTGAAAGCCGTTTCATTATGTAAGCGGGTTTTACCTCTTCGACGGAATTCTTTTCCCTCGCAGAGAGACCACTACAATAGGCCCGTCGATGAACCCGGCTGATTTTCAACCGGCCTCGATTGGGGAGAGGCCGGCGTAACAACCCCATTCTAAACAGCGTATTTATGATAATACTTCTGCTATTTTACCTCCTCATACCTGCCGCGGTAATATGGTTATGCCGCAAAGTGGAGTTCCTTAACAAAATAGGCCCTATACTTATATTATATTTACTGGGGATAATCGTGGGCAACCTGCCCATAATGCCCGACGGCGCGGCCGGATTGCAGGGCATCCTCTCCTCGGCCATAATACCGGTAGCAATCCCGATGATGCTCTTCAACCTCAACTTCCGCAAGTTCTCAGTCAAGAAGTCGCTGCTAACGCTCATTTGCGGGGTCGTGGCAGTAACTGTTACAGTAATCCTCGGATTCCTTATTTTCAGAAACCACCTGGGACCGGACGGATATAAAATAGGAGGAATGCTGACGGGAGTATACACGGGGGGAACCCCAAATCTGGCGGCCCTGAAACTCATGCTCGACGTGCCCGGCGAGACATACATCCTGCTCAATTCCTACGACATGATCGTGAGTTTCCTCTACCTCGCGTTCCTGATGGCCTTCGGAATAAAGCTGTTCCGCAAAATCCTTCCCCACACGGGTATTACCGCCACCGGCATAGCCGCCCAAAAGACGAAAGGAGAGAAATACAAAGGCGAGCCCGACCCGTATGAGGGAATATTCAAAAAGAAATATTTCAAGCAGATACTTGCTGCACTGGGGATTTCGCTGCTTATACTGGGGATTTCTTTCCTGATCGCAGGACTCGCCGGCGGCGGATTCTCGAGGTCGCTGGGCGAAATAATGGACGGCAAATCTTTCATGGTGGTACTCATACTGTCACTCACCACATTGGGGATACTGGCCTCTTTCGTGCCGCGGGTGCAGAAACTCGAAAAAAGCTATGACGCCGGGATGTATCTCGTATATATATTCAGCGTGGTGGTCGCATCTATGGCCGACCTCTCGAACCTCGATTTCAAGGGGGGCATATACATGTTCCTTTTTATCCTTTTTGTAATCTTCGCATCGCTGGTGATACAAACCCTACTTTCTAAAATATTCAAAATAGATGCCGACACTATGGTCATATCTTCGGTGGCGCTGATAAATTCGCCTCCGCTGGTACCCATGATGGCTGCAGCTATGAAGAATAAGGACGCCATAATCACGGGCCTCACGGTAGGTATCGTGGGATACGCAGTAGGCAACTACCTCGGACTCGCCATCGCGCAATTACTCCGCATATTATAACAACGAATATGATGATATTACTTATACTGTTCTACGTACTGGCTCCGGCGGGGATTATATGGCTGTGCCGGAAATTTCCTTTCCTGGGCAAGATCGGTCCCATATTGCTGCTTTATATCCTGGGGGTTATCGTCGGTAACATAGGAGTAATTCCCGAGAACGCCATGTCGTTACAGACAGCTATGACCTCGGGGCTTATTCCGATAGCCATCCCGATGATGCTGTTCACGCTCAACTTCCGTAAATTCTCCATAAAGAAATCCGTCCTGACTCTTATCTGCGGATGCGTATCGGTGGCAGTAATGGTCGTCGTGGGTTTCCTGTTGCTGAGGAACCACCTCGGGCCCGACGGATGGAAGATAGGCGGCATGCTCGCGGGAGTGGAGACGGGAGGCACACCCAATATGGCGGCCTTGCAGCTGGCTTTCAGGGTACCCACCGAAACGTATGTTATCCTGACGACCTACGACATGATCGTCTGCTTCCTGTACCTCGTTTTCCTTATGAGCTACGGGATAAAGTTCTTCAGGCGGATATTGCCCCGTACGGGTATTACCGCCACCGCCCTTGCGGCAGAAAAAGACGATACCGGAAAGAAACTCAGGGAGCTCGACCCCTACGTAGGTATCTTCAAGTGGAAAAACATGAAGCATATACTGGTCGGATTCCTATTTTCGCTGGTGATACTCGCGGTTTCATTCGCCGTGGCGGCTCTTGCCGGAGGTGGTTTCTCGCGTAGTGTCGGGGAGATAATGGACGGCAGTTCGTTTATGGTGGTGCTTATCCTGTGCCTCACGACCCTGGGTATAGCCGCTTCGTTCCTGCCCAGGGTTCAGAAACTGGAGAAAAGTTACGACGGGGGAATGTACCTCGTGTATATATTCAGTATCGTAATAGCCTCTATGGCCGATGTGCGCAGGATTGATTTCTCGGACGGGCTTTACCTGCTGCTTTTCGTCGTCATAGTGGTTTTCGGCTCGCTTATAGTGCAGACGCTGCTGTCGAAACTCCTCCGCATAGATGCCGATACGATGGTAATATCTTCCGTATCGCTTATCAATTCGCCCCCTTTCGTGCCGATGATAGCGGCCTCTATGAAGAACAAGGACGCCATTATACCGGGTATAGCGGTAGGTATAGTGGGCTATGCCGTTGGGAATTACCTGGGATTGGCGGTAGCTCAACTCCTGAGGATATTATAAGGGGAACCGCCCCTCTCCAAGGACATGGTACCGGATTGGCGGCCGAATATAGTCAGGCGGTACCGCTAATTTATTCCGGCTTTCTGTGAAAGCCGTGCGGGCCGCAGGGGGGAATGCAAGCCGCAAAACGGAAAAGAAATAATTGTATACTATTACCGGCAATTAAACCTACACACCAGTAAAAATATGAAAAAGACACTTTTACTAATCCTTGCCCTTTGCATAACCGCAGGCGCCCACGGGCAGGAAAGCGGGAAACAGGATGCGGACAGGAAAATAAAGAAGGGCTGGAATTTCGGGCCCCTGCCGGCCGTTAGCTACAACAGCGACCTGGGTTTCCAGTACGGCGCGCTGTGCGACATATTCTATTATGGCGACGGTAGCACTTTCCCCCACTATATGCATAAGTTCAATGTGGAAATTTCGCAGTATACTAAAGGAGCCGGCACTTTCCACCTTTTCTACGACTCCAAATACCTTATCCGTAACACGAGGCTGACCTTTGCCGCTACGTATATGCCCAATAAGATGAGTAACTTCTATGGTTTCAACGGCCTCGCTTCGCCCTACGACATGGACCTGGCGGATGAAAACCCCGCGTTCTACTCTATGGACCGCAAAATGCTCCGCATACTGGCCGACTTCCAGGGCAACATAACAAATAACCTGGGCTGGGCTGCGGGCGTTTCGTTCTGGAACTACAATACGGGCCACGTCGGGCTCGATAAATATAAAGACAACGAGACGCTCTACGATATTTATGTAGGTAACGGAATAATCCGCCCCGAAGAAAAGAATGGCGGTTCGCAGCTGGAACTTAAAGCCGGGCTCGTATACGACACGCGCGACCATGAGGCGGCTCCCTCTAAAGGGATATGGGCCGAGGCCGTACTGTACGGTTCACCGGACGTGATAGAGCGTAACGATAACGCTTACATGAAACTGTCGGCCCAGTTCCGCCAATACATAACCCTCATAGAAAACAGGCTTACTTTCGCCTACCGGCTGGCCTACCAGGGAACCCTGGCGGGTAACGCGCCGTTCTACATGCAGCCCAATATTGCCACACTTTACCTGCGCCAGATACGTTCCGAGGGGCTGGGTGGCCTCAACACGGTACGCGGCGTGCTGCTCAGCCGCATGGTCGGCGACGGTTACGTCTGGGGTAATTTCGAACTGCGCATACGCCTGTTCGACTTCCGCCTGTTCGGACAGCACTGGTACGCGGCCCTCAACCCGTTCTTCGACATGGGCATGATCGTACAGCCCTACAGGCTCGACCAGATGGAGGCAATGGCAGGTTCCCAGGCCCCCCTCGTCTACAGCGGGCAGAAGGAAAAGCTGCACATGAGCGCCGGTATCGGGGTTAAAGTCGTCATGAACCGCAACTTCATTGTCTCCTGCGAATGGGGCAAACCGTTCAACAGCCAGGACGGCAAAAGCGGCATGAACATCGGGCTCAATTATATTTTCTGATATTAGCGGAGATACAAAACACCCGCCCGGCTTTTATATCGGGCGGGTGTTTTTGTTAAATGCCGGATGGTGTCGGTTAAATACACCAGCAATATTATCAAAGTTATATCCTCCCTTGAAGAAGATCTACGTTAAGTGTACCGTGATAATAGTAATTGGACGCTTCCGAATATTCGACACCGTTCCCGACCGTCCTGCCGCATTTGATATAATAGTTTCCTTTCGGCGCATTCAAAATATAGCATGACATCCACATCACAGTTGCGTGCAGTGTGTGCGTTCCGTCGATTTCCTCCCTCCAGACCTGGAAAGTATCCCAGTTGGTATCTGCACCGCTCTTGAAACTCCACGTAAGGGTAAGGTCGTCATTCCTGCCTATAGCCCAACGCAGAGTTACGGGAGAAGGCTGCACACCCGGCACGGTGTAAATATTGGAAGGAACCGACGATTCAGGCAAAAACCAAAGCCCCCCCACGGGGTATTGCTGCTTCCCGGCATACACGAAATACCCTTCGCCGGGCGTCACACCCGTCACTGTATACGACGTGGAAAAAATATTCTGGGCAACGAACGAAAATACACCCGATGGCGACTTCTTTTGTATCGTATACCCTTTATTCCCGCTATTGTAAAGCCATTCAGCCCAGGCCACGGAAGTCACAGGCTCCCAACTTAACGAAACGCTCGAATTGCCGTCATAGGCCCCGGTCAGTTTGAGCAGTTGCGTCCCTTCCCAGGGAAAATCACCCCATCTTGTTCCAACTTCACCGGTGATCTCGGTCTGCTGTGGCCCGGTAACCGGCAGATCATAATTGCAACCCTGCATAAGCACGACGCTCCAGAGCACGAATGCCATGTAATAAAATACTCTCTTCATAAAATTAAATTTTAAAGTTAGACGAAAGGGTAATTACCCTCGCCCCATAAAATTAAAAGATTAAACGTTAACAAATAACATGTTAACCTGATATCGTCAAATAAAAGTCCAAACACGATACTTCATAAAAAGGAACAGGAAAATAATAAAGCGCGGCTGTTGCCCGCGCTTTATTATATAACATGTAAAAATCACCCCGTCAGTGTAATACCTCGTTAAAAAGCAGTCCTGCCTGTCCGACCTGCGGGCGCCCTTTTAAGCATCCCGCTCATATAGAGGTAGGGATCCCGTAAAGTGCCGTCTCATAAATTCCTATCAGGAACAAGCATAAAATACGCGTATACGTTGGATTGGGTGACGACGGTTATCGGATTGTTGGTTATCGCCAATATATAGTAATAACCCTCGGCAGCAGGTAGGCAGTTGTAAGAATCCGTATTGCTGTCGACCACTGCCACGATCTCCACAGGAGTAGTCCCCAAAGGAAGGCCCTGCCTGCAAATTAGAAAAGCGTCGCATTGGAATCGGTTTAAAGGTGCCCACCGCATTTTCAATAAGGGCTGATGCCTTATATAATCGGAGCTGCATGCCAAATGGATAGATTGAGATACTTCACCCTTCCCGTTTCCGGGAAGCTGATCGTTCAGGATGGACTGGCCGTACAATATAGTGCCGCAAAAAACAGCCGCTAACAAAAAGGAAATAATTCTTTTCATAATTTTTAGTTAATAATGACTTCACACAATAACTGTTTAAATATTAACTTACAAGCATTTAGCCGGAATCGACAAAATAAGGCCGATTGGAATATCCGTATTTTTAAAGCGCGGAATACCTTAGACTCAGAATAAAATCAGGCGCCATAGGCAAGACCCCGGTAGCAGGGAATAAATAACAGGTTTGCCCCCGTTCAACCTATTTCCACATCAACAGCGGAATTCCGCATTTATGCCGGGAAAAAATAGTATTGGTTGGATTGGGCCGTTATAGCACTCGGATTGTAGGTTATCGCATATATAAAATAGTAGCCCCGATCAGGATTTACAATAGTATGGGACGTCGTATTGGCAACCACAGCTTCAATATAAACCGGACCCGTGGGATCCCCCGTTAAACCAACGTTCTGCCTGCATACGATATAAGCGTCGACCAAGTAGAAAGCCTTTGATAACGGCCAGTTCAGGGTGAGCATATCCTGGGCACGGTCGTAATTTCCTGTCAAGGCTATAACCTGGGGAGCACCGCTCTGCGCGGGAGCGGGAAACGGATCGTTCTGGATGGACTGGCCGTACAGCATAGTGCCGCAAAAAACAGCCGCTAACAAAAATAAGATAGCTTTTTTCATAATTTCAAGTTTTTAGGTAAATAATGGTTTTATAAAAATAAACGTTTATACGCTAACTTCCAAACAATTACCTAAAATGCACAAAAATAGAACCGAAAGGAACATACATATTTCATAAGGATAATTATGAATAGAACTTCGGGATACAAATAAAAAGGGAGCACCCCGAAAGACACTCCCGTATAGAGGATACCTGTTATAAGCTTATTTCAGTTTCGGGCCGGCCACCACGAGCGATTTGCCCTCGGCGTTGCCTGTAAACTTCTTGAAATTGTCGATGAAACGCTGGGCGAGATCTTCGGCTTTCGTGTTCCACTCCTCGGCTTTGGCATAAGTATCGCGCGGGTCGAGTATCTTCGGGTCGACTCCCGGCAGGGCGGTCGGAACCGTGAAGTCGAAATAAGGAATCAGTTTGGTGGGCGCTTTGTCTATCGAGCCGTCGAGGATCGCGTCTATAATGCCGCGGGTATCCTTTATGGAGATACGCTTGCCCGTACCGTTCCATCCCGTATTTACAAGATATGCTTTTGCTCCCGATTTTTCCATCCTTTTGACCAGTTCTTCGCCGTATTTGGTGGGATGAAGCGAAAGGAAAGCCGCACCGAAACAAGCAGAGAAAGTAGGCGTAGGTTCGGTAATTCCCCTCTCCGTACCCGCCAGCTTGGCGGTAAAGCCCGAGAGGAAATAATATTTGGTCTGTTCGGGAGTGAGCATCGAAACCGGGGGCAGAACACCGAAAGCATCTGCCGAAAGGAATATCACGCGCTCCGCCGCCGGACCTTTCGAAACCGGTTTAACGATGTTCTTAATAAAATATATCGGGTACGATACGCGGGTGTTCTCGGTAACGCTCTTGTCGGCGAAATCTATCGAGCCGTCGGAGCGGACCGTAACGTTCTCAAGCAGCGCGTCGCGCTTGATGGCATTCCAGATATCGGGCTCGCTCTCCTTATCGAGGTTGATGACCTTTGCATAACATCCGCCCTCGAAGTTGAAAACTCCGTCGTCGTCCCAGCCGTGCTCGTCGTCTCCAATCAGCAGGCGCTTCGGATCGGTCGAAAGCGTCGTTTTACCCGTACCGGAAAGACCGAAGAAAACCGCCGTGTTTTTGCCTTGCATATCGGTATTGGCCGAGCAGTGCATGGACGCTATTCCCTTAAGGGGAAGCAGGTAGTTCATGTAAGAAAACATACCCTTCTTCATTTCGCCGCCGTACCATGTATTGATAATAACCTGTACTTTCTCCTTGAGGTTGAAAACAACGGCTGTCTCCGAGTTGAGTCCGAGCTCCTTGTAATTATCGACTTTGGCTTTGGAGGCGTTCATGATAACGAAATCGGGCTCGCCGAAACCCTTCAGCTCCTCGTCGGTCGGTCGGATAAACATGTTCTTTACAAAGTGTGCCTGCCATGCCACTTCCATGATAAAACGGAGTTTGAGGCGGCTGTTCCCGTTCGCGCCGCAGAAAGCATCCACGACATAAAGTTTCTTGCCCGAAAGCTCATCGGTAGCGATCTTCTTAATCTTTTTCCACGCCTCTTCGGTTACCGGCTTGTTATCGTTTTTATATTCGTCGCTCGTCCACCAGATGGTGTCCCTGGTAACGTCGTCCATCACGAAGAACTTATCCTTGGGCGAACGGCCGGTATAAACGCCTGTCATCACATTCACTGCACCGGTGTCGGTAAGTTGTCCTTTTTCGTAACCCGTGAGCCCCGGAGCCGTCTCTTCCCTGAAAAGCTGCTCGTAAGAGGGATTGTATACAATCTCCGTAGCGCCGGAGATACCGTATTTCGACAAATCTATTTTCGCTGCCATATCCGTAATTTTTTATAATAGTATTTAAATAAGTTTCTCTTACGCTGAGCCGAATAAATGCTCCGCCGGCCATCCGCAAATATAAGAATATCTTTACTTACATTGCCTTCCCCAATGCAATAACTCGGCTTCAGCCTAAATATTTTAAAATCAGAGGCCGACTGGCAGAATTTTTGTAGCAGTTGG
The DNA here is from genome assembly GCA_934663885.1 of uncultured Tidjanibacter sp. Lineage (GTDB taxonomy): Bacteria > Bacteroidota > Bacteroidia > Bacteroidales > Rikenellaceae > Tidjanibacter. The sequence continues at coordinate 2,560 of CAKUKW010000036.1, read as the reverse complement.
TGAAACGACTGATTTAAGCGAACACTACTGCCCGATTGAAGAATAAACCGTTAGTTCGGGTTTGCAAAAATTGTGCTATTAAAAGCCTGTTATAAAAAATCCTACCGGTTTTTATGACTTTTTTATTACTTTAGCACATTATTTTATTACCTAAGCAAGGAAAATCAGCTAATTGGAAACCTGATGTCTTCTATATACATACATATCCCATTCTGCAAGCGCCGATGCCATTACTGCGACTTTTACAGGGAGGTTTTCCGCCCGGGAGCCGAGCCTTTCTTCTGTGCGCTTGGACGGGAAATGGAATACCGCAGCGATTACCTCGGAAATACTTCGATAAGCACCATATATTTCGGAGGCGGTACGCCTTCGCTTTACCATCCTTCACGGCTTCAGGGCCTGATAGAAAAAGCGGCTACGATATGGGAGCTCGAGAGCGATATGGAAATAACTGTTGAGATCAATCCTGACGACGCTACCGATGAGTATTTCGATGCTCTTAAAAAAACCGATATAAACCGCGTAAGTTTCGGTGTACAGTCCTTTATCGACCGCGACCTGGCTCTTCTCGGCCGCAGGCACAATGCCGAGCAGGCCAAAGAAGCGATCCTGACCGCCCGCAAAATGGGTTTCAAGAATATTTCGATAGACCTGATGTACGGCATACCGGGAATGAGCAACCTCGAATGGGAAAAGAACGTACTCAAGGCGATTGCCCTGGGAGTCGACCATGTTTCGGCATACATGTTAACGGTGGAGCCGGGAACGCCCATAGCCGAAATGATAGATATGGAGGAGATACACGCTCCTTCGGATGAGGATTGCGAAGAGCAGTATATGGATGCGCACCAACTCCTTACCGATGCGGGATTCGACCATTACGAGGTGTCGAACTACTCGCGCGATCCCTGGCTCCGTTCGCGCCACAACAGCAACTACTGGTGCGGTGACGGTTATCTGGGGCTGGGCCCTTCGGCCCACTCTTATGACGGCAAATCGCGGACGGCAGTGGTCTCCGACGTAGACAAATATATCGACGGGGCGGGTACCGGGGCCATTTACACCACCGAAATTCTGACTCGCCAGGACAGGTACAACGAATATGTAATGGTATCGCTCAGGACGAGTACAGGCGTACAGCGTGACAAAATGACACGGCGTTTCGGTGTAGAAGGCCTGCTTTATTTTGAATTCAAGGCCCAGGCCATGGTGGAGCGCGGGCTCATGGTGCGCGAAGGCAACGAATATAAGATACCCCCCGAGAAATATATGCTCTCGGACGCCATAATAAGGGAACTTTTTTATGACGAGGAGGAATAAACGGCTCAAATAATGACCTTGGATACAGGCGGGGGCGGAAGAGCGCTCCCGTTTTTATTTGTCCCTAAGCAAGGTTTCACCCGCAGGAATATAGATAATCCTGCCACCTGAAAAATAAGGCACGGAAATTGCCTTACCAGTAATACAAGCATAATATATTACTTAAAATACAAATACTATGAAAAAGGCAGTTTTTATATCGTCGCTCATGATGGCCCTTGTAATGGTATCGTGCGGAAACAAGAGCGGCGACGATTTGATGTCCTCCAAGGACGAAAACAAAACAGTACTCACCGAAAGGTTCGAAGGAACGGTTCCGGCAGCGGATGGCCCCGGTATATTCTACCAGGTCGTGCTCATGCGCTACCAGGACAAGGACAGCGGCATATTCCATACGAGGCAGACTTACATAGACGGCACCGACCGGGGCGACGTGTCGTTCGACACATACGGCCGTTTTATAATTTCGCGTAAGAACGGCGAACGCGTGCTGCGCCTCACCCCCTTTGAGGATTACGACGAAGTTGTCAACTTCTCGATGGATAGCGGCTCGTCAATCACAATGCTCGATATGCAGATGAACCGCATACAATCGAACCATAACTATACCCTGAAAAAGATTAAATAGCCGGGGGCAAAAAACCCGGTTAACAATACCGCGCAATAAGAAAGAGAGAGTTTCCCGTCGGACAAGTTCGGGAAACTCTCTTTTTTCCTATCTTTGCGGCGATGAAATTCACGCTCCAACATACCGATACCGGCAACAGGGCCCGCGCAGGGGTTATGGATACCGACCACGGCAGGATAGAAACGCCCGTCTTCATGCCCGTGGGCACAGCCGCCAGCGTCAAGGGGATATTCCACCGCGACCTGGCCAGTGAAGCCCATGCCCAGATAATACTTGCTAATACATACCACCTATACCTGCGCCCCGGTATGGACGTTATGGAAGTGGCCGGGGGCGTGCATAAATTCAGCACATGGGAACTCCCGATGCTTACCGACAGCGGCGGTTTCCAGGTATTTTCACTCGCGGCCTGCCGTAAACTGACCGGTGAAGGTTGCTATTTCAATTCCCATATAGACGGCTCGAAACACCTTTTTACCCCTGAGAAAGTAGTGGACATTCAGCGCACCATCGGGGCCGACATAATGATGGCCTTCGACGAATGCCCGCCGGGAGACGCCCCGAGGGACTATGCGGCCAAATCGCTGAAGCTGACGCACCGCTGGCTGGAGC
>CAKUKW010000035.1 GCA_934663885.1 uncultured Tidjanibacter sp. | reverse complement strand
CCTGTCGAAAAATGGCCCGGTATGATAGAAAATGCCTTTGAAAAAACGGTTTTTGACAAACACCCACAAATAAAAATGTTAAAAAAATCGCTCTATTCATCCGGTGCGGTTTACGCATCCATGACGGGCTCAGGGTCAGCTGTATATGGGATTTTCAATAAAAAACCATCCTGTATATCAACAATATACGGCAACGCATTCATTTCGGCGCTGTAATCTGCAGTAAAGCGCGGGGTAAGGACGGGTTAGTCCTTGATGTCAAAGTTATTAACAATTGCCCGGCTATTTATTAAAATTATTTAATAAATAGCCGGGCAATATTATTTGCTGTAAAAATTTAACGGGCGGGCATTATTTTTTAATGAATTCCAGGCTGGCTGCAACCGGATTATGATCGGAATAAACTTCGTCGTAGGAAAAATAGTTTTTGACCTCCAGCTCCTTAGACATAAAAATATAGTCGATGCGGAACATATTGAAAAAACCGTTATAGGTGCCGGTTATGCCGCTGCCTTTCTCGACGAAACTATCCTGCATGCCCCGGGATATCCGGCGGTATGCATAAGACATGGGCGTATCATTCATATCGCTGCAAACCACTGTTGAATAAGGCGACTCAGACACGAACCCCGCGATATCTTTAGCCTGCGGGGCCCTTTTCCTGTAGTTGTCTCTCAATTTACGTGCTATGCCCTTTATCCGGGCTTCCCCGTCCACTCCGCCTGCGCTCCCGCGCCCTTTAAGGAAATCGACGTCGTTGCCGCTTATCGTGGTGCTCTGCAAATGGCTGTTCAGCACCCTCACCGTATCGCGCCTGATCCTTATATCCGTCCATATAGGACGTACCTGGATGCCTTCCGCTTCGAGATTCCCCCTGAGTACGATAGGGTAACGGCTGTATATCGCCAGCGCGAGCCCCTCGGGTTTGTCATCATAATAAGGAAGTATGTGCCTGTACCTCAACTCAGACAGTATTTCACCGAACAGGCTGTTATGTTCCCGTGAAGCCGGAAATTCCTGAAGGCAGAGTATATCCACGTTATTGTCGAGTACGAATTCACCGATAATCTCCTGGATGCTTTTACCGTCCCTCCCGTACTTGGAATGGAATCCCATAACATTGTAGCTCATTACGACGACCTCCGTTTTGCCTGGAGTCTTATCACCGTAATGTTCCCTGAGGTCCATCTTATAAAAGAGCCGTGTATTGCCAATGCCAAGAAGGAGTACGACAGCCATAACGATGGCATAGATCTTCCAGCGAACGACCCAATAAAGCGTAAGCAGCAGGCCGGCTATATAAAGTACGGGGAACATAAGCCCCGGGAAAGCGAAGAATGCCGAGCTGTTAGGGTCTATATATTTCGCAAGGTAGGCTGAAAGAAGGAGCAACAGGCATAACACTGAAAAAACGAGCATCACGACATCCAGCACCTTAAGGGCCACACCACCCCATGCGCCGCGCTCCTTGCGGCGGCGGGATTTTTTATAGTACCCGTAGTCAGCCATTTCCCAATAGATTAGACATGAACGCTGCTCCAAAGCAGTATGTTCTAATAATATATCTTCCCCTTTTTCTTCCAGTACCAGAGCAGCAGGAATCCCCATAGCATACCGCCCAGGTGCGCGAAGTGCGCCACGCTGTCCATCCTTCCGGATATCCCCGCAAAAAGTTCAATGGCACCGTAAATTATCACGAACCATTTCATTTTGAACGGTATGGGAGGGAAAATCAGCATAACCCTATCGTTTGGATGCAGCAGGCCCATTCCAAGCAGAATACCGTAAACCGCTCCCGAAGCGCCTATGGTCGAGGCCCTCGAAAGCCTGCCCGCCAATACGAGATCGCCGCCGTTAAGGGCCACAGAGTACTCGGCCCAGTTTACTCCAAGCTGTATCAACCCGGCACCTATGCCGCAAACCAGGTAATATATCAGGAATTTCTTGCTTCCGAGATCGTACTCGAGCGCCCTCCCGAACATCCATAGGGCGAACATATTGAAAAACAGGTGGCTGAACCCCCCGTGCAGGAACATATAAGTTACGAGTTGCCAGGCATAGAAGTCTCCCCCTTTCCAGAAGTTAAGCGCCCCGTAATGGAGCATCGTGTTACTTGCTGAAGTAGGGAGGATTACCTCTGCAAGGAACACCAGTACGTTTATTATCAGCAGGTTCCTCACCACTGGAGGTGTCCTGAAGTATCCGTTAGCTATAGCCATGTTATTGCTCTTTTATCCTGTGCGAAAATACCTTAAAAAACAATATAAATATATATTTTAAAATATCGGTATCAACTTTTATTCCACGATAACGAATTCGACACCTACATCGACGTTGCCTTTTATCATTGCCCATACGGGACAAAGCATCTCTTCCGCTGCCTTCAGTGAATCCTTTATCTCGGTTTCATTCACATCCCCGGATTTTATCGACAGCATAACCGTCATGTTTTTAAGCGACCTGGGATGCTCTTCCCTTACAATACCTTCCACTTCGCCGTCGATACCTTCGACCTTTTTCCGCATCCTGTACCGCAGGACGGTCAAAAGCGTGGTGGCTACGCATGAGCCGAATCCGGCCATTACGAGTTCCAGGGAAGTATATCCCTCACCTGTCCCGACAGGCGGGAAATAGTCGACGATTACCGGCGGATTCTCACGCGCCGTTGCGCTGAAGCTCACTTTATCGTCCAGCGACCGTAATTTTACTTTCAATTTATCCATTACGGAGCATTTTTTCAATTTTTTACAGAGTCTTCCAAATTGCCACTTATCATTTCAAACATCCCCCGGTTATCAGACGCCCTTGTATTGGGGCAGGCCCGGCTCAACCATAACGTCCGGCTTATCCAAAAGTTGTACCTACAGGCTCATTACCGCGTCAGAAGAACGACTTTATCTCCTGAAGGCTTACCTCCCTCAGCACCGGCATTCCGCCGGGAGTAAAATTATACATTCCTCCACCGGCCAGCGATTCGAGTATAGCTGTCATCTCGCCTTCCGTGAAAGATTTCGTTTTGCGACTGCCACCGTCGCGCGCCAGAACCGCCGCAAGCCTTTCCCTCCGTACTTCGGGGGGAAGCGACAACTCGTCCCGTATGCTATCTATCATATCGTATAACAGCGACTGGGAATCGGAAGTATCGAAATCGGCAGGAATGCCGGTTATCTCTATAGTGTTCCCGTCGCGGAAAACGAATTCGAAACCAAAGGCAGTAAAATCATCATAGTTTTCCTTCATCAGGATGACATCATCGGTCGAAAACACCATCACTTCGGGGAAAAGAAGCTTCTGGGTTACCGAACTGTCGCTGCGCAGCATCATCAGGTAACGGCCGTAAAGTATCGCCTCCTTCGCCCGGCGCAGGTCTATCAGGACGAGACCCCCGCGCCTACCGGCAGCCACATATCCGCCCGACAGCAGTATATGCCCCCTGAAAAGCCCGTCGTCATTCTCATCTTCCTCAATAAGCCTTCCCTGTTCCGCATCACCTCCTTCAATGTATTCAAGTACCGATTCGTCGAACCGTGAAAGCGCGTTCTCGCGGGGCAGTCCCGAAAGTCCCCCGTCATATCTTCCCATGAAGTCGGATATGTCGGCGGCGCTTTTGCGGCCTGCCGTTTCCGCCTTGAACGGATTATAGGAGGTGTTGGTTGATGACGGAGGCTCCCTGAACATACCCGCACCCCGCGGGAGAACGGGAATCTCTACACTTTTTTCCTCGTCGAAATCCATGAACGACACGGCGCCCGTCTTGGCCAGCGCCTCTTTGACGGAAGCGGCCAGGATCTGCCATACGGTAGGCCCGTCCTCGAATTTAACTTCTATTTTCTGGGGATGTATATTTACGTCTATCTTATCGGGATCGAGCTCGAAATAGAGAAAATAGGAAGGCTGCGTTCCGGCTGGAATAAGCTTTTCATAGGCCTGCAGAACCGCCTTATGGAAATACGGGCTTTTGAAAAAGCGGCCGTTCACGAACATATACTGCTCACGGTTGGTATGTTTACTGGCCGAGGGGCGCCCGACGAAACCGTAAATCCTGACTATCGAAGTGTCAGTGTCTACCTCGAGTAAATTGTTGGCTACACCTTTGCCGATAAGCCCCACGATGCGCTGCTTAAGGTTTGAGGGCTGAAGGTTGTATAAAGGAGCGTCCTCCCCGTACAGGGTGAAAGCCATTTCGGGATGACATAGCGCCACACGACGGAACTCTTCCGCTATATGCCTGTGTTCGGTAGTGCTCTTTTCGAGAACTCTGCGGCGGGCGGGAACATTATAAAAAAGATTTTTGACGGAGAACTGGCTCCCTTCCGGAGCGGTGCATACCTCCTGGCACTGGAATCGGCTGCCTTCGATAATCAGCTTTGTACCCAGCTCCTCCTGCACCTGCCTCGTTACAAGCTCGACATGGGCAATAGCTGCTATGGAAGCGAGGGCTTCACCCCTGAAACCGAACGTATGTAAAGAGTAAACGTCTTCGATGCGTGTGATCTTGCTGGTGGCGTGTTTGTCGAAGGCCAGGCGGGCATCTATGGGAGACATCCCTTCCCCGTCGTCGATCACCCTTATAAGCTCCTTTCCTCCCGCGCGGTACTGGACGGTAACCGAGTGCGCACCGGCGTCCACTGCATTTTCCATCATCTCCTTAACGACGGACGCGGGGCGGTTAACCACCTCTCCCGCGGCAATCTGGTTGGCTACCGTATCCGGTAAAAGTCTTATCTTATCGGACATTCCATGAGGAAAATTAATATAATAAAGATACTGTTCCCCTTAAATAATAATGAATAAAAATCAAACGGGCCCTATATCTTCCAAAAGAATATGATTGCAACAACGGCCATGAGTAAAACCAATATAACTACCAGACGGGTGGCAGTCTGCCTCCTTTGTTTATGGGCGTAATCGGTATCGGTAATAAACTTACCTTTTGCCCTCATACCGCCTCCGCGGATTATGTCGCCGGGCTGGTAGTCACCTTCTTCGACGCGCTTGCCAAGCAATTCTTCACGACGCTTCTCACGACGCTCCTGCTCGGGATTATAGTATATCGGGCGGTAATTAAACTGCCTAGGTTTGGCCCTGCCGGAAAAAAAACCTGCCATATCTATCTTGTTAATGTGTGAATTATCGCAAAGATAGTGAAAGCCGAGAGGCAAGTCAAACCTGTTTGGACTTCTCCGAGGCGCATCCTATCTAAGCAATGTTTATTTATCGCAAAGATAGGAAAAATATAGCGTTTACCGGAAGAAGCTCCTCATCCGCTCGAAAATATTTTGTTCGCCGCGGCCGGTCTTGACTTCCTTGAATGACTGGCTTTCGGCAAGTTTTTCAAGCATTTTCTTCTCCTCGGAAGTGAGTTTAGAGGGTACATCGATGTCTATGACGACAAGAATATCTCCCCTGCCGTGACCGTTTACGTCGGGAATTCCTTTCCCTTTAAGCCTTAACACACTTCCCGCACGGGTTCCCGGCGCCACCTTAACCTTTGCCTTCCCGTCTACGGTCGGGACCTCCAATGAGCCGCCCAAAAGCGCTGTGGTAACGGCTATTTTCTGGTTGTTAAGCAGATCGTTGCCGTCGCGGATTAGGTCAGGGTCACGCTCTTCTTCGATAACTACGAGAAGATCGCCGTTTATTCCGCCGCGGCGGGCAGCATTCCCCTTGCCGCTGACCGACAACTGCATGCCCTCTCCTACCCCGGCCGGTATCTTAATCTCCACGACTTCCTCGCCGCGGACTATACCTTCGCCCCGGCATTTCGTACACGGATCCGTAATAACCTCGCCTGTTCCCTGACATGTGGGGCATTGCCGCGTAGTCTGCGTACGGCCGAAGAAGCTATCGACCACTTCGGTCACATATCCGCTTCCGTTGCACGTCTGGCATTTCCCTACCGAATTGGGAGTTTTGGCTCCGGTTCCTCCGCACTGGTCACACGCGACGAATTTATTTATCTTGAGTTTCTTGGTTGTACCGTTAACTATTTCTTTAAGTGTAAGCCTGACCTTCACACGCAGGTCGGAGCCGCGGTTAACGCGCTTGCCCTGCTGTTGCTGGCCCCCGAAACCACCGAAGCCGCTGAATCCACCGAAACCGCCGAAATGCCCACCGAAGATATCCCCGAAATTCCGGAAAATATCGTCCATCGTAAATCCGCCCGCGCTGTATCCCCCGGCTCCTGCGGCTCCGCTCATTCCGGAATGGCCGAACTGGTCGTAGCGGGCCCTTTTGTCGGCGTTGCTAAGCACGTCGTAAGCCTCGGCAGCCTCCTTGAATTTGTCCTCGGCTTCCTTGTCGCCCGGATTTTTGTCCGGATGGTATTTAAGTGCGGCCTTGCGGTACGCCTTCTTTATTTCATCCTCATTAGCGCCTTTTTCGACGCCGAGCACTTCGTAGTAATCTCTTTTGTTTGCCATTATCTGAATTATGAATTCCGAATTATGAATTCTGAATTAATTTATACCGAAGAAACTTAACCGTGGGTAACGTTCCTTCTTTATAATTCTGAATTTTATTCGCCGACGACCACCTTAGCGTATCGGATAACCTTATCGCCCAGTTTATATCCTTTCTGCACCACATCTATTATCCTTCCCCTGTCGGCTTTAGCCCCCGGGACTTTCGCAACCGCTTCATGTAAGTCGGTATCGAGCACGCTGCCCATCGATTCGATCTCGGCCAGGCCTTTCGCACGGAGCGTCTCCTTGAGTTTATGGTATATTAGCAGGACGCCCTCCCTCATGGGGTCGATATCTTCCGTATCCGACATCGCTTTCAACGCCCGTTCGAAATCGTCGAGTACAGGCAGAAGCGACTTTATCACGTCCTCCCCCGCACTGGATACCAGTTCCATCTTTTCGCGAAGCGTACGCTTGCGGTAATTGTCGAACTCAGCGGAAAGCCTCATATATTTATCCCTCCACTGCTCGGCTTCGCCTGCCATTTTCTCTGCCACGGATTCGGCCGGAGCCTCGACATCTGCCACATTGGCACAAGGCTCACCGTCACAGTTAGGATACGCATCACCCCGGATAAAGCTTTCTTCTTCGGTAATATGTTCCTGATGAGCGCTTTGACTCTTCCCGTTCTCTTTCATATTTATATTTTTGGATTTCTTTCCCATATAATCTCAAATTACATACCAACACATTGACCGTTTCCTGCGAGTGGCGGATGCAAAAATAACACAAATTATCCCAATTACATCTTCCGATCCTTTTGCCGCACATATAATACGGGCCCGGAAATGGTTTTCCCGGGCCCGTCGCTACAAACTAAAACTAATCCCTAAATCTATATCTTGATCGTATTACATAGAAGTGGTCTTTTAATTGCTACCACCCAGACGCTTTATATCGTCATCGGCCGCTTTCTCAACCGTCTTCGCACGGAACTTCACTCCCGCGTTGAAATTATAGCGCAGCGAAAGGGTTACGCTCAAATGGTTGCCGTTATCTATATAAGCCCATTTATCGAAAGTAGGGCCGTAGCTATGGATTCTCTGCTTCATATACAGGATATTGTTGACGTTGAGCGAAGCGGTGAACTTATTATTCGCAAAACGTCTCTTGATACTGGCGTTAAGGAAATGCATCGGCATCTGCTCCATATTAGCGCTAAGGTATTTGGACATATACATATAGCTTATTTCAATATCGAACCAGTTAGGTATCGACATATTCGTCGAAATGTTACCGAATACCGTGAAACGGCTGCGGTAAGGATCGTCCTTTTCCAGTTTCTGGTTCATCTGCATGGCCGTCAGGTTTATGTTGGCCGTCCACCAGTCGGTAATAGCAACAGGGGCATTCAACGACGCATAGAACTGAAGGCTGGACGGAATATTCATGAATTTATACACAAGTATGTTCGGATCGTTCTCGTCTTCGATAATCTGCTGCATTATTTCATTCTGGTTAATGGATGCGCCGAGCGTGAGCGAATATTTGTAAGCGAATACTCCGGTTATAGATATGTTATTTGCATACATTGCCTTCAAGTCAGGATTTCCCGATACGTATGAGTTCGGTGAAAGCTGGTTGCGGAAAGGGCTCAGGTATGAAAAATGAGGACGCGAAATATTCCTCGAATAAGAAAATACGAGGGTATTGCTGTAATTGGCGTTCAGCGGCACCGAAATGTTAAGGTTAGGGAAAAGGTCGAAGTAACCTTTATTCTGCTGCGGAGCTCCCTTGTATTTCGCCTGCATGTATGTATACTCACCCCTGAGTCCTGCCGACAAACCCACTTTCCCAAAACGGGAGCTGTAAATAAAGTACAGCGCACCTATGTTCTCGGAATAATCCGTGGTCGAACTCTGCGACTCGAGGATCGACCATGGCCCCTCACCCACCTTGTTCTCTGCAGTTATAGGGCTGTAAATATCATTATAAGTATACTTCGCACCGGTTTTAATAACGGTGGTAGAATTACGCACCAGGTCGAAATTAGCGTTCAAAGAATATATATTAAAGTCCGAACTGGAATTTATCCTGCCGAGCGAATCTCTGGGCGCCGCGTTCGGAAAGTTATATGTCTGCTTGTTGTTATTCAGCTCCTTGCCCATACTTCCGGCATAATCACCGATAAGCTTGAATACAGAGCCTTTTTCGTCGAGTTTGCGTATGTAGTTTACGGTACCTGCAAAATTATTTCCGCTCCTGTCTGTTTTATAAACATTTTCGGTATTATATGTGAGCCCCGGCATTTCCGATACCATTTTACTTTCGGTATTCGAATCCATATCGTTGCTGTAAAAACTGAACTCGGCACCCATGCTGTTCTTCGAGTCAAAATCATAAACCCCGCCCAGCCGGCCGCCGTAATTATAACCTCCGCCCCACATGTCGCTGTCGTTAATTTCGGTTATTTTGCCGGCCGCACCAAGATCCCATACGGTGCGCTCATTCATGAAATTAACATTCTCCCCGTAGCTGTAGCTTACATTCCCATACAGGTTAAGTTTCCCGTACTGGTAGTTTACCCCTGCCGAAGGAGCTATCCTCAGCATCCCCTGATAATTGGCTCCTCCCAAAAGGCTTACGTTGCCGTCTATACCGTCATTACGCTTCTTGGCAAGGGTGATTTTTATTATGCCCCCGCTGGAATCCGCATCGTAATCAGCTCCGGCTTCCGGTATTATCTCTATTTTAAGTATATCCTCGGCTTTGATCGATCGCAGGTACGTCTCCAGGTCGTCGCCGGTTTGCCTCAGCATCCTGTCGTTGACCATAACTCTTGTGCCGGAACGTCCGTTAATAGTTATATCAGTACCGTTTATCCATACGCTCGGTGACGTTTTCAGCAGTTCGAACGCGTCCTTACCCACAGCGCCGATAGTATGGGCCACAGTAACCACAAAACGGTCGGCTTCACGCACGATGGCCTGCCCTTTCACCTTGACGGCCTCTATTTCCGTAGTTGACGGAATCAGTTTAATATCCTGGAGCGTAAGCCGTGAGGAAAGCTCTATCGCCATCGTTACCTCTTCATAACCCATATACAATACTTTCATAGTATATTTACCCACGGGGGCGGATACGGTAAATTTGCCGTCGGCGTCAGTGGCCTTACCAGCCGCCTGTTCGGAATCCGGGGTAAGCAGTATAACGGTGGCGTAACCTATCGGAGCCCCGTTCTCATCTATTACACGTCCCTCTACCGTGGGATTCTGCCTTGCTGCAAATGCGCCGGTTCCTGCCAAAAGCATTGAAAAGGCAATAACCAGAAAAGTTAAAAGTTTTTTCATGCCAATTAGATTTTATCTCTTCCACCGAAGAGTATGGGTTAGTAATGTATTGTATTCCTGCACTTTAGGGAAGATATTCATCCATCCCGCACTGCAAATATAAATACTATTATTTGAAAAACAAATATTTTTTATTGTTTTTCGATAATTTTATCACTAATAGCAATAATTTTTTATTTATTAACGATTCACCGGACCGTATATAATATAGTGAACGGCCTGACTGTTAATACTATTATTCCTGAAAAGCATCCAACGGGGTATTATATGCCCTTCAGATTGCGGTTAAACAAAAGCGGCGCCGGATCAGTATGCCCGAAAAGACGCTGTCAGAAGCATTTCAAAAGAAAAACAGCAGCATAAACTAAAAAAAAATCCAAAACTTGCAGAAATAAAATATAAGTTATAATTTTGCTCCGCTTTTAAGCCGGAATTGGCCTATGGTGTAATGGTAACATCACAGATTCTGGTCCTGTTGTTCCAGGTTCGAATCCTGGTAGGCCAACAAAAAGCCACCCTTTTCAGGGTGGCTTTATTTTTTGCCGGTTCTAGTGCCGGGGATCATGAATTTCCGCAGCAGGTACCGTGTACCGCTTCAGGGTCTTCCGAACTGCCGCAACCGTCGGGACTCGGACAACCCTCGCAACCGTTACATTCCTTCACATTCCCGGCCTCCACGACTATTTCAGTCTCGTCAGCCTTAACTTCTTTCTTCTTTCCGGAATTGCCGCAAGACACCGCCGGCAACATAACCGTAAGCATCACGGCGAATAAAAGCGTTTTTTTCATTTCGTAAAGCATGCATTATATGGGATTACCAGTTTGTTGCGGTTCCAGCGTCTTCCTTCGTATCGACAATATCCTCATCTGTAATACTTACTATATCCCCGCCCCTCAGGAATTCATTTATAGGTATATTGCCCCTCCACTGGAAAGCCGAAGGATAATAGCGGCTCACGCGCCCGAGCAGTATAAGGAATTCGTCTATGTTCATACAGTTACCAACGGTGACCATCCATGACGGGGTCTCGTAAGCAAGGTATGTCGGAATGCTGGGGAATTGCGTTCTGAATTGCTCCCGGATTGCCATCGCATCCTCGCGGGCGGTCTGGCTGTTGCTGAAGAAAATCCTTACCCTGTATCCCGGAATCGACTGCTTGCGGACATTGGCATTATTGTAACGGGCAAGCACATCGGAAGCGGTCCCGTTTTCGGTAACAATTATTCTGGAACCGGCCGTGCCGCCAGGCTCGGCAAGGTTTCGGCGGAAGACGTAACTGTTCTGCGCGGCCAGAGTACCCGCGCAAAAGGCCGGCAGGGCCATAAAAAACGCTATTCTGAAAAGTGATTTTATCATAGTCCCATCGTGTTTAAAGGTGAGCTGCCGATAGTCTTTATCCAACAATCAGGCATAATCTTCCGCCACAATATCGGTTATATCGGCGCCCCTTCTATTATGTAAGGATCGGGAGCGGCATCCGGCGTTTCAAAAATAGCCAATATATCCGAAAGCAGGACATTGGTGAAGGTGATTTTTTTCTTCACTGCCCCCATCTTCATCTGCGCCGACCCGCTAACCAATAACCTGTCTGTGATATTGGCGATATCGCGCAGCATCATGAGGCCTCCGAAGGTATCTTTGAGGTGAACGTTTACAGGAACAAAAATACTGGTCACGCTCTTTTTAGGAATAACCAACTCTTCGTCGACGACCAACTCCCCTATATTATTGCCCCGGAGGTCGTTCACGTCGAAACGCACGTCGCTTATCCTGATATTGCGTCCCGCCGAATTTTCTATGCGCAGAATAGCGTTTACTTTAACGCCGTCCCTTACGCTCAGGGATATACTTTCAACTTCGCGGACTTTAACCGCGTCCTGCCTTACACAACCGGCCACAGACAAAGCCGCCAGCACCGCAAAAGCCATTAAAAAAAATCTCATATCTTTTCTCCTTTATAAATTATGGCTACCCCACGAGTCAGTTTCCGGAGCGCACACCGTCCGAAACCCGCCTCTTCGAGCCGTGCAATAAAAACCTGCGGGGGCGGAAACTCGCCGACCGAAGAGGGCAGGTATTTGTAGGCGTCATAGTCGCGCGAAAATAATCCGCCTATTCGGGGTAATATGCTCTTAAAGTAAAAACGGTACAGGGGGCCAAATATTTTCCCTTGCGGCACCGAAAACTCCAGTACGAAAACCGCCCCACCCGGTTTCAGCACCCTGTACATCTCACGAAGGCCTGCATCTGCATCCTGGAAATTCCTTACGCCGAAGGCCGCCGTAACCACATCGAAAGCCCCCTCGCCAAATGGAAGCGCCTCTGCGTCGCCATAAACAAACGATATCCTGTTCCACACATTCCTCTTGACCGCTTTCCTTCGGCCCACACGAAGCATTTCCCGTGATATATCGGCTCCTGTTATGTCGGCGCCAGGTATGCGGCGGGCCATTTCAATAGCCAGGTCGCCCGTTCCCGTCGCCACGTCAAGAATGCTGTACGGCTCCAGTTCCTTAATTTTCCCGACGGCCTTGCGGCGCCAGCTCCGGTCGATTCCAAGCGATAGGAGGTGATCCAGCATATCGTAGCGGCGTGCTATGCCGTCGAACATGCGGGCAACCTGTTCCTTCTTGCTGTCCTGCTCGGGGTAAGGCTTCATTACTGGTAGCGTATCGTCCTTTCGGGTTTTATCTTAGTTACCACGGCGGCGGGAATAGTCAACAGGAGTACCATCACTACAGGCACGCCGATATTAAGCCCCAGGAACCAGTCCCACCCGAATTCTATCGGCACATGCGACAACATGTAACCTGTGCTTTCCAGTTTTACCAGATGAGTATATTTCTGGAGCATAGCAAGACCCACACCAATTATATCGCCCCACAGAATACCGGTCAGGACTATCCTGAGCGAACGGAAAAGGAATATTTGCTGGACTCCCCAGTTCGTCATACCCAGCGCTTTCAGAATACCTATCATCGAAGTTTTCTCCAGCAATATGATCAGCAGGGCCGAAATCATATTAAGCAGGGCTACCAACAGCATTATTACGATAATGACCGCGGCGTTCACGTCGTGCGCCGCAAGCCAGTCGAAAACGCCTGGATTAAGGCTTTTTACGTCTTCCACTTTAAGCACCTCGGGCATACCTTCCGAACGGTCGAAAATAACCCCGTATACCTCGTCGCCGAACTCATCCAGACGGGCAAAATCTGTCGTCATGACTTCGTAACCGCTTATCCTGCCCGCTTCCCATCCGTTGAGTCTCTGGATATTGCGTATATCTGTGAAGGCCATCGACTTATCCAACTCATCCATCCCCGTAGCAAAAAGACCGCATATTTTATACCTGTCGCGGCGCACGGGCATATCCGATCCGGCAAAAAGCACCTCCACCCTGTCACCGAC
>CAKUKW010000034.1 GCA_934663885.1 uncultured Tidjanibacter sp. | reverse complement strand
CACTTTCCTTGTCGTGCGTGTAGTATAGAATGGATTTGTGGCCTTCAGTATTGTCTCTTCGCTCATACCGCAGCCGTTGTCTTCAATGGTCAGCTCCAGCTTCTGTCCTTCGAGTTTCAGGCCGAGCCTCATTTCGGAAGCCCCGGCCCGGATACAATTTTCCGTTACGTCTGTTATATGGAACGATATGTCTTTCATTACAATATTAGGATTTAAAGATCCGGAAATCCTTAACAGATATCCCGAATGACGATTCGAAGCCGGCATTTTTCCTTATCCCCCTATTTAAAATTTTCATCTTCAAATCTTTAAGTTCCTTCAATCTCTATCTATTTTTCTTCCAGCCTGCTTACTATCCGCCTTCCCCCTTCCTGCGCGAAAGCTTTGCGCAACTCTTCGAAACTGCGCGTTTCGGCATAGAGCCAAGAGGGATTGGTGCCGATAAGATTCGGGAAATGGGCGTCGGATGCAGTATAGAGCGAGTACTTCTCGAGGTATTTATGTCCCTTGCCCTTCATCGCGTCTATCTTGTCCTTGAAGTTGTATTCCACGGCATTCACGGGAAGCATTGGCGAAATGAATCCCAGTTGTCCTATAAGGCTGTTGGCCCCCCTGTCGACATGCGCCGGAACGAAAAGGCCACCGAGCCCTTTCACCTTATCCGCTATCTCTTCAACGCTTTTGTCTATGGCGGAATTAAGGTACCATTCGACCTCCCCGCCGATATTCTCCTCTTCGTCGACCCATATCTGATCACCGGATTTTTCCGGAACGTTCGGGATCTTCATAATATTGGCGTCGATCCATTCCTGCAGTTTTGCCGCGGCTTCCCCGTCCGGCAGGATAGCCACACAATGAGCCTCCTCACGGGTGGTAAGCTCTACGCCCCAGAAAACCCGCAGCCCCATACGCTCGCCCACGGCCCTTACGGTAGCTACCTGCAAAGTAGTATTGTGGTCGCATACGGCGATGGCATCCAGCCCTGCCTTCAGCGCATAATCCACTATCACCTCCGGGCTCATATCGAGGTCGCCGCAAGGTGAAAGCAGGGTATGTATATGCAGGTCTACCAGATACCTGTTCATTGCCGCGAACCTCCTATGCGCCGGAAACCGGCAAAATACCTATTTCAATAATTCATATATGCGGCCCGAGGTTTCGAATGCGGACATATCCGTCGAAAGTATGCAGACGCCCTCGCCCTGTGCCTGTTCCAGAGTGTCTTGGTCGGGCTTCACGCCGTTTATGAGAATTACGGCGGAGACCTCTTTCAGGGATGCAACGGCTATGGTATTGCGGTGTACCTGCAGGGTGATCCATACCATACCCTCGTCTATATTGCCCATCACGTCGCTGAGCAGGTCGGAAGTATAGCCGCCTGTGATTTCACGGCCGGGATCGGCTCCCTCGCTGAGTACCGTCAGCTCGAGCACGCTTACCAAATCATTAAGTTTCATTATCTTTGTCTTTATTTAAATTCAGTTTAAACCTGTCTTTCCCCCATACGGTATTGAGGATGTCGGCCCCTTTTTCTGATTTCATCTTACCGCGGCGGATCATTTCGCGCTGCATGAATACGCAGTTGCTGAAAGCCGCCTCTCCCCTGACAATATCTTCGGCAAGGCTCTGGCATCCCGGTGAGCCACAATCTATACCCGGAAGGTAGCCGGCAAGTTGCTTAACCCTGTCCATCTTCCTCAGCACTTCCACCATTCCCCCCTCGTAGATAAGTTTGGCGACAGGCAGGAATTTTTCATTATGGATATCTTCCTTCAGCCTGACGAGGCAGTCGGGATCGATATTTTTATAAAGCTCTGTTTCCTGGGGATGGGCAAGTGAGCGTTTATGGAGCCTCTCGGCAGCCAGGAAACGGTTTGCGGGAGTTAGCGCACCGCCCACGCAGCCGCGGTCGCACGCCCTGAGTTCCAGGAAATCTATATTATCCAGTTCACCCGTCATTTCCATCCGCTCGATGAATTCCGTAACGTTATGTATCTCGTCTACCGCGAAGCAGCGTCCTTTAAAACCGTCTGCTTCGCCTGCCGTAAGGCTCCAACTCATCTCCGCGCAGGAGAGCGTCGGAACGAATTTTTTATAATGTTGCGGTAACACCTCCTGTTTGTTGTGCAGGATATGGGAAACCCTGTTGTACATAAAGTCCATGTTCAACACCCCGTTTATAAGCGAAGCGTATTCTTTCCCCGTTTTGAGTGAGGCTATCTTAGCGGCGCAAGGGGTAACGTAGAACATTCCTATCTCCCCGTCCGAATATCCCTCCTTTCGGAGCTGGTCGCGATAAAGCGTCGCGGCGGCTTCTATAGGAGGCTTGACATTGAGAATATTATCAACCAAATCGGGGAAGCGGATCTGTATGAGCCTCACGATCGCAGGACAGTAGGAACTGATCGCCGGCTTGTCTTCGGCGGCCGCTATATCGAGCGCCATCTGCTCCCTAACCGGCTCTACCACGGACTCAACCTCGTAAATATGGGTGAACCCGAGCTCGAAAAGGGCGGCGAATATATCCTGTTCGCTGTTGGTCTCGGGAAACTGCCCGAAGAAAAGCGCCGGAACCAGCGCGACCCGGCAGGGGAAATCGAATATCCTGTCGAAATCGTTCTGCTGAACCGATATGGCGTTCACAGGACACACCTTGAGGCACTCGCCGCAATCCACACACCAGTTGGGATGGCTCAACACGGCCTTGCCTTCCCTGATGCGCAACGCCCCGGTAGGACAGTCTATCACGCAATGCGTACACCCCACACAAACGGCGGGGTCTATCTTGAGTGCGTGGTAGAAATTCGTGTTTTTCCCGGGCATATTAGGTTCGGTTAATCTATATAATTATTTTGGAGGAGGTCAGGACGCCTGCGGGGCGAAGTAAGTGGTCATACGAACCGTGGTACCGACTCCCACCGTACTGTCTATATCGAGCTCATCCACGTTTTTCTTAATGTTGGGCAGCCCCATACCGGCGCCGAAACCCATCTCGCGCACCTGCTGCGAGGCGGTCGAATACCCCATTTCCATAGCTTTACTTATGTCGGGTATACCTGGACCGCGGTCGGCTATCACTATAGTGATCTTATCGGGGTCGATCTCCATCTCGATGTTGCCGCTGTAAGCGTGTGCGACGACGTTGACCTCCGCCTCGTAAAGGGCTATGACGATCCTCTTCACAATCGGCGGATCTACCGAAAGCTGCTTGAGGAGCTTTTTTACCTCGCTCGAAGCGAAACCGGCACGGGTAAAATCCCCTCCCTCTATATCATAATTTACCTTCATTTATTATCATTAGGGCTCTGTTTCTAAAATATAGGTTCTATACCGGCCTTGGCCAGCTCGCCTACCGCGCGGAACATCGAGTAGGGCGATTCGAGCAACACTATTCCGTTGTCTTCGGCCAGCTCCATCATCTCCTCCGTCACTTTCTTATTTCGCACGAACAGGATGCACTTCAAGTCCGACATTTCAGCCGTGCGGATGGTCTGAGGATTGCAAAGGCCGGTAATAAGAAGCAATTCCTCCGCATCGAGCGTAAGTACGTCGCTCATAAGGTCGCACGCGAATCCGTAGCGGATCTTCATGGGGTTGTCCGGATCTCCGCTGACGCATTTCGCGCCCGTGAGCTCCATGATCGTTTTAATATCCATTTTATCTGATTAAAGGAATTTTCTCCGTATTCAAAAACTTCCCAGCTCATGATACGGATTTCGAATATAGTAAACTTTTAAATAACTTCCAATTTATTTTGGGAGCCTCTTCAAATTTTCCCGATGAAGAAAGCAGTGATTCTATTTTTAAGCAGCCTCTTATAAAATCAGTCCGGGTAGACCACTTTGTCCAGAATGGATGTAAGGTAGGCTATCGCGATGCCGTAATTGGTTATGGGAACTCCCTGCCCGGCGGCGCGGGCGACGCGCGAAAGTACATGTCGGCGGTTGAACATACACGCACCGCAGTGAATAATAAGGTCGTAGCCGGTGAGGTCGTCGGGAAAATCGGAGCCTCCCACTACGTCCACTTCCAGGCCCTGTCCGGCTTTTGCCCGCAGCATGCGCGGTATTTTTTCCCGGCCTATATCTTCATCGAGCGGAGCATGGGTGCACGCCTCGGCGATAAGCACCCGCGAGTTCTCGGTCAGCGCGTCTATCGCGGAAGCCCCTTCCACGAACGCCTTTATGTCCCCTTTGTAACGTGCGAAAAGGACTGAAAAAGAGGTGAGCATACTTTCCGTGGGGGTCAGCTTGCTGACGGGGCCGAAGACCTGCGAATCCGTGATAATAAGTTTCGGGGGGGCCGCAAGGGACTTCAGAGCAGTCTCCATCTGGTCGGGAGTGCAACCCACGACCACGCATTTTTTGTCGAGCAGGTCGCGTATGGTCTGTACCTGCGGGAGGATAAGCCTGCCGCGGGGAGCCTGTGAGTCCTGCGGCATCACCAGCATTACAACGTCGCCCTGGGAGGCAAGAGTACCTACGATTGAGTCGGGATTTTCTGCCTGTGCTACCTCCGCTATAGCCTTAACAAGTCCGGGGATACCATCGCCCGTAACGGCGCTGACCACTATGGGTCTCAGTCCGGTTTTATTTTCCACGCGCGCGGCAAGGGCGGCTGGATCAGCCAGCATGTCGCTTTTGTTTATCACGGCGATGACCGGAACCCTCTTCGAGCGGAACATATCTATCCAGTGCGACTCCTCCGCGAGGCTGCCCTCTTCGCATAGTACAAGCGCCACATCAGTACGGTCGGCGGCGCGGACGGTCTGTTCCACGCGCTGGGCGCCGATGTTTCCCGTATCGTCGAATCCCGCGGTATCTATGAACGTGACAGCGCCGATGCCCTGCACCTCCATACTCTTATTGACAGGATCGGTGGTAGTTCCCGCGACGTCGGAAACTATCGACACCCTCTGCCCCGTAATCGCGTTTACCAGCGACGACTTGCCGCTGTTCGCAGGCCCGAAAATCCCTATATGAACCCTGTTTGCCCTCGGTGTGTTCTGCATGGCCGGTCGTGTATTAATTTTCATGTAATTATTCGTGTTCTTTCTTATAAGACCCGAGGTTTGCTGCAAGGCAGACGAGAGGATCGGCGGGAGCTTATGCGAAGGGAAATAACTTTAGAACCAAAGAAGTTTCCGGAGATACTTGGTATCTCATAATTACCTGACCCGTTCGTCAGAAACGGAAGTCGCGTTCGCCGCTGTCGATAGCCTCCAGGTTTTTGAGCGCACGCTCGCGTATCTTTTCGTTGGGCACCCTGGCCATCTCCTCCCAGATCATTTTCTTCCCTTTCAACTTGGTCCCGGGTGAAGCGTAATCCTCGAGGTATTCGTTCAGGGTCATCAGCGCGTTCGGGCCACAGACGTTTACGATCTGGCCGCTCTTGGCCAGCGACATAAAACGGTCTCCGGTACGTCCTTCGCGGTAGCAGGCGGTACAGAAACTGGGGATGTAACCCAAGTCGAGCAGCCACGAGACCACCTGGTCGAGGGTGCGGCGGTCACTGACGTCGAACTGCGCCGTTTCGTCGGTTTCCTCCACTTCGTGCTCGTATCCGCCGACGCTCGTGTGCGAGCCGCCGCTGATCTGCGAAACGCCGAGCTCCAACGCACGTTCGCGCATCTTCTGCGACTCGCGGGTAGATATTATCATACCCGCATAAGGTACTGCCAGGCGTATGACGGCGATTATTTTTTCAAAAATATCGTCGGGAAGGGCATTCTCGAAATCGTTAACGTCTATATCGTCTGCGGGGCAAATCCTCGGCACGCTCACAGTATGCGGACCGACCCCGAAAACGGCCTCCAGGTGCTCGGCGTGCATCAGCAGGCCGATAAAGTCGTAAAGGTAGTTGGTCAGGCCGTAAAGCACCCCCAGCCCCACGTCGTCGATGCCACCCTCCATGGCCCGGTCCATTGCTTCCGTATGCCACGCATAGTTGCTCTTGGGCCCATAAGGATGTAGTTTCTGGTAGTTCTCCTTGTTGTAGGTCTCCTGGAACAGGATATAGGTTCCGATCCCGGCGTCGTGCAGCTTACGGTAATTATCTACGGTGGTGGCGGCAATATTGACGTTCACACGCCTGATAGCGCCGTTCTTGTGCCTGACGTTATATATCGTGTCTATACTCTCCAGTATATATTCAATAGGCGTGTTTCGGGGGTCTTCGCCCGACTCCAAAGCGAGCCTCTTATGCCCCATATCCTGGAGCGCTATTACTTCCTGCTCGATCTCCTTTTGGGAAAGTTTCTTACGCGGCATGGTTTTGTTAAGCGCATGGAACGGACAGTACGTACAGCCGTTCACGCAATAGTTCGAGAGGTAAAGCGGCGCGAACATCACTATACGGTTGCCGTATATCCTCTCCTTTATCTGCCTCGCAAGGGCGAACGTCCGTTCGTTCAGATCCTTCTGGTCGCTCTCCACGAGCACAGCCGCTTCCCTGTGGGTAAGGCCCTTGCCCTCGGCCGCCTTAGCAAGCAGCGATTCGATGAGAGAGCGGTTGCTTTTGTTCGCCCTCGCATACTCCATCGTGCTTTTTATCTCGCCGTCGTCGATGAACTCCTCGGCGACTTTAGATTTTACATCGTACATATTATGGTTTTTAATATGATATTTTAAAGCTATTTGTTCTCTTTTGTAAAAGAGAACCAGGAAAGTTCTTTGGTTCTAATGTTATCTCCCTCCGCCAAAAGGCCTCGGTCGATCCTCTCGTCTGCCTTGCAGCAAACCTCGGGTCTTACAAGAAAGAACAGAAATATATCTCTTATACATCATTTTACATTTCATCCTTTATAGTCACCGCGGTCGTAGGATATATGGTACCCTATTGCGGAGAGTTGTTTTTCCAGTGTTTTCACTCCTTCTGCGGCTTCGCTGCCGAAAGATCTTTTGTTGTTGTAGAGGGCGTACCACTCCCTGAATTCCGGGGGCGAAAGGTTGGGCATCACCACGTTCGCGCCGGCCAGTATTCCTCGCTCGCGGCCGTCGTCGGTCACGGAGGCCAGAGAGGTCGTAGATGGAATAAGGGCTGCGGGAAACATAAGCCTGAAAATGGAGAGAAGCATCAGCGACAACTCCGGACTCCCGGCCGGTTTGCCGGCGAAAGGGGTGTCGCTCTGGGGTATATAGGGGCCCAGTCCTATCATCTGGGGTTTAAATTCCTCTATGAACAATATATCGTCCGTAATGTTGTCAATCGTTTGCCAGGGGCTGCCTACCATCATTCCCGTTCCGGTCTGGAACCCTATCTCGCGCAGCGTACGGAGGGATTCCATTCGGCGGTCGAACGACATCGAGGCGGGATGCAGCTTTCCGTAATGCTCCCTGTCGGCGGTTTCGTGCCGCAGGAGGTAGCGGTTAGCGCCCGCGTCGAAAAACCTTTGATAGGCCTCCCCGCTCCTCTCGCCGAGCGACAGCGTTATGGCATTGCCGGGGAATTCGGTGCGGATGGCCCTGACCATATCCTCGATGGCCTTGTCGCTTATTCCGGCGTCTTCCCCTCCCTGTAATACAAACGTTTTAAAGCCCAGAAGATTGCCTTCACGGCAGCATTCGAGCACCTGTTCCTTTGAAAGCCGGTACCTGTGCACGTTAAGGTTGCTCTTGCGTATACCGCAGTAATAGCAGTCGTTTCGACAATAGTTCGTTACCTCTATAAGGCCGCGGATGTAGATACCAGTGCCGAAATGGGACTGCGCGACGGCCCTGGCCCTGGCGTTGATATAATCCAGCAGAGGGGTATCGTATGCAGAGAGCAGGAGTTTGTACTCTTCCCTTTCCAGACGCCTGTCGTGTTCGAGCCTGTCGACCAGTTCCATCATAACGATCCTTAAATTTTCCGTGCCGCAAAGTTACGGAATGTTATCATGATAACAATAATTACTTACATAATACGCTATTGAAAATAAAAATAGTGATATTTGCATAACCTATATTACAAATTTACTTAAAGCGCGTTGCCCCCCTGTCCTTCCATAACAAATAACAACCGGTATCCGTTTTTAATATAAATTACACGATACAATTATAATGCAAAATATAGAAAGGAGGCTCGAGGAGAGCGGTATTAAAGTTACGGCTGTCAGAATACTGGTGTTAAAGGCTATGCTTTCCAGGCCCAGGCAGGCATTCAGTCTCGCGGATCTGGAGCAGGAGCTCGACACCGTCGACAAATCCACACTCTCGCGTACGATACATCTTTTCCACGAGAACAAACTCATTCACAGCATAGACGACGGTACGGGTTCCATGAAGTATTCCGTCTGCGGGGGGGCGTGCCAATGTACGCCCCGGGAGCTTCACACCCATTTCCACTGCACCCGCTGCGGAAAAACGTTCTGCATGGAAGACCTTTCGATCCCTGATGTAGAGCTTCCCGCCGGATTCCGGCTGAATAGTGTAAACTTCGTACTCAAGGGCCTTTGTGACGGCTGTTCGAAGTTTGCAACTTAGTTGCATCATCCAGGCACTAACTTTGCCATTAGAAATAACATTAAGCGTGTAAAAATATGGCAAAGGAAAAAGTAATAACCCCCGATTGCTGCGGACACGACACTGGAAAAGTCAATGATTCAGGCGGCAACCAGGGCGCAGAAAAGCCCGCATGGATGAAATACCTCCCGGCAATAGTCAGTTTCGCGATGCTGGCAGTGGGCCTTATCGTCGATCATTTCTCGGGATGGGCTTTCTTCAGCGGCTGGGTCAGGCTCGCATGGTACGCGCTGGCATATTTGCCGGTAGGTGTTCCAGTCCTCAAAGACGCGTGGAAAACGGTCTCCCACGGCGACCTTTTCAATGAATTCACCCTTATGGGGCTCGCAACGATAGGCGCTTTCGCTATCGGGGAATATCCCGAAGGTGTTGCGGTAATGCTGTTCTATTCGGTGGGCGAATATTTCCAGCACGCGGCCGTCGACCGTTCAAAGCGTAACATAAAGGCCCTGCTCGACGTACGGCCCGACACTGCCAACGTGATCCGCGGAGGCAAGACCGTCACCGCAGCTCCCGAAACCGTAGGTATAGGAGAAATTATCGAGGTCCGCGCGGGTGAAAAAGTTCCGCTCGACGGAACTATGCTTTCGGGTGAAGGTAGTTTCAATACTTCGGCCCTTACCGGAGAGAGCCGTCCGAAAACTATAAGGGGAGGGGAAACGGTACTCGCGGGTATGGTCGACCTTAACGCCGTAGTCCGTATAAAAGTGGACAAGGCATACAGCGACAGCTCGCTGGCCCGCATTCTGGAAATGGTGCAGGACGCCTCGTCACGGAAAGCCAAAACGGAGCTCCTTATCCGGAGGTTCGCACGCATTTATACTCCGATAGTTTTCCTGCTCGCACTGGGCATAGCATTCGTTCCCGCCCTGTTCGTGGACAACTATATTTTCTCCGACTGGATTTACCGCGCGCTGGTATTCCTCGTGATATCGTGCCCCTGCGCGCTGGTGGTTTCGGTTCCGCTCGGATATTTCGGCGGCATAGGCGCGGCCTCGCGCAACGGTATCCTTTTCAAGGGAGCCAACTACCTCGACCTTATGACGAAAGTCAATACGGTCGTGATGGATAAGACCGGTACGCTGACCAAAGGCGTTTTCAAGGTTCGCGACATAGTTCCTGCGGAGGGGGAAAACGCCTCTTTCACAGCGCTCGCGGCTGCCCTTGAGAGAAACTCCAATCATCCCGTAGCCAAAGCCGTCACCCAGTACGCGCGGCAGAACGGCATCGATATACCTGAAACCAGCAATGTTGAAGAAATAGCGGGCCACGGTATTTCGGGAACGATAGGGGGTAAGGCCGTCATGGCCGGCAACGCCAAACTCATGGAAAAATACGGCATAAAATACCCGGCCGAAGCGGGAGCCATACCGGAAACCACGGTACTGGTAGCGGCAGGCGGGAAATACGCGGGTTATATAACCATTGCCGACGAAATCAAGGAGGATGCGGCTAAAACTGTCGCGGACCTGCACGGCATGGGCATAAAGACCGTTATGCTCAGCGGCGACAAGAACCCCGTGGTGCAGAGCGTCGCTTCGGGACTGGGGATCGACGAGGCCCACGGCGAACTGTTACCGGAGGGTAAGGCGGGGTATATGGAGAAACTTAAAGAAAATCCCGCAAACGTGACAGCTTTCGTAGGCGACGGCATAAACGATGCTCCGGTGCTCGCCCTGAGCGACGTGGGGATAGCAATGGGTGCGATGGGTTCCGACGCCGCCATTGAGGTAGCCGACGTCGTGATCCAGACCGACCAGCCCTCAAAGCTCGTTACGGCGATAAAAATATCTAAAGCCACCCGCCGCATTGTCATCCAGAACATAACCGGCGCCCTCGGCGTCAAAATAGTAGTCATGGTGCTCGGTGCAATGGGCATCGCCTCGATGTGGATGGCGGTTTTCGCCGACGTGGGAGTGGCCCTGCTCGCCATATTGAATTCAATCAGGATACTGCGCTACAAAGAGCGTTAGAACAGCCGGGAGTCTCTTAAATCACAGCCTTTTAAAACACTATTCTTAACATACGAAAGAATAGTGTTTTATTATTTTTAGTTATCTTTGTTTTCTACACAACCGATATATTTCACTATGGAATTCACTGACAAGGAAAAAGCGGCTCTCATAGGAGTATTGTCCGCAATAATTTACGCCGACGGCTTCATAGACCAGAAAGAGGTCGACTATATGGGCAGGATAAAATACGAGCTCGGCATTTCCGACGAACTCATGCCGGTAAGCCTTGAAATAGAGCCTTCGGAAGCGTTCGAAATAATATCCGCTATGAGTGATGACAAGAAAAAAGTGGCGGGCGAAATCCTTATGAAAATGGCGTACATAGATAAGGAGCTCGATGCCACCGAGTACCGGCTTGTGGCCGGTATACTGCTCAAATGCGGCATAGTTCCGGACTAATATCTATTGCAGACATATCGGCTTAACCCTGTAATGACCAACCTTATGAAAAAATATACTTGATAATACTATGGAAATACTCGAAACCAAATGTCCTTACTGTAAATCCACGGTTCCCGCCGACGCTGTCAAATGCCGCTACTGCGGAGAATACCTGGTCAATAACCCCAACCCGCCGAAAGCGGATGCGGGATACTCCAAAGAGCCCGTCTGCAACGACAGGCGTACCGAACGTCCGCGCCCCAAAAACCATCTCGTAGGAGCCATACTGGTGACCATTTTCTGCTGCCAGATCTTCGGCATCGTGAGCATTGTCTTTGCCGCCCAGGTCGATTCCGCATATAACCGCGGCGACGTGGATGAGGCTTACAGGCTCTCGCAGAAAGCCCAGACATGGTTCAACGTAGCGCTGATAACCGGCCTCGCGGTAGGCCTTATCTACGGGATACTTTACTCGATAGGAATAGCAGGTGCGTTATTCTGGTAGGCTGACGGGAAGAAAGATATTTTTATATATACTGTTGCCTTTGCTGATAGGCGGAGGGGCAGTATTATATTTCGTATACGACCCCGGAGAGATGCCTTTTTTTCCGCGGTGCCCTTTTCTGGCGGTCACGGGATGGCAATGCCCCGGATGCGGTTCTCAGAGGGCGGTACACAGCCTCCTTCACGGCGATATAGGCGCCGCGTGGGTGGTAAATCCATTGCTGGTGATCTGCATACCCTATCTGTTACTGGGATTATTTGTCGATATTTTCTCACCCAGATATACCTGGGCCGCATGGCTACGGAAAAACCTTTACGGAGCAACGGCAGCATGGATTGCCCTGGCCATAGTCGTGGGATATACTGTATCGAGAAATATATTATAAGGCCCAGTGGTAGAAAATTGATTTCGACATTGCCATCCCGCCCGCTTCATTACCCTAAACCTTAAAATAAAAGTAATAAATCAATTATAAAATATTATTATATATTTGCATATAAAAGTATTACGGCAGCCATCATGAATGGAATCCGGAATCAGCACAATATTTAAGTAAAGCTATACCGATATACCATACTAAAACCTAATTTTAACATTTACCCTTTAAATTATGAGAATCACACTTTCCCTGAAAAATGGAGCCATCCTGTTAGCGACAGTATTGGCTTGCTTAGCCATGCCGGCATGTGGCGGCGATGACAAGAAACCCGATCTCGACGACGAAGTGACGGTGCAGAGCATAGACGTACTGTACTATGTAGGAAGCACGACCACGACCGACGTCAGGTTTATGGTTCGGAACCCTACCTCCACTACAATAAACTGGATCAGGTTCTACGTTGAATACGTTGATGACGACACCAACAGTAAAGTATATTCCAACTGGTTTGAATTCGGTTCAAAAACTGACTCGTATTCACTTAATATAGAGCCGCATAGTACATCTTTTACCTCTTATCAGAGTTGCGAGATACCACTTGTATTTCTCACGAGTGACAAATATTTATTATATACCGGTAACATAGAATATTCATCAGCCAAATAGGGGGAACCCATTCAACTAAAATGCCCGGGACAAAGCTGCCAGATTTTCGTGGAGCTTATCCCGGGTTATATATTTAAAGCATGGGGTTGTGTATTATTACAATCTAACAAGGATTGTTATCTTTGGACCTTGCTCTTTACAGTTGGGTGTATCTACTGTGGCAGATCTCAGGTGCGTCCCATTAGGGCACCTGAGCTTTTGGTCTCTTATCCCAAATCGAAAGGACTGAACCGACGCTGCGGGGCGAGGCAGACCAAGCTTGCGTGATTTCTGGCGAGCCGCGAGGAGGAAGACCGAAGGTCAGCATAAGGAGCCTGTCAGTGGCCGCCCATGAAGGTGGCGGTGCAGATAAAGGGTAGGAAAGTAACTCTATTTATAGATACCGCATTGGGATCTAAGAGGTACACGTTGAAGCGGCGATAAATGCGATTTGGCATTTAAAAGCAAACGACATGAGAATATTGCCTGCAATAAATTTGCCCTGTCGTTTGCCTTTAAAACTCTTTCAGAGTATGGTCGCTATAATAAAAAGGAGCGACATCTGCTTATTTTATTTGGCGATTACCCTTATCAGGATCAAAAAGAAAAGGCCGCCTCGTTATGAGACGGCCTTAAAGTGGCGGCTACCACCCGAGATTCGCGTGAATCGCGAATCGAAAGGATCGACCGGAGCCCGCTTGTTATTGCGAAGAAATAGCGCTGACAAACGGAAGGAGATAACTGTCCTCCACCAGCCGACATCACATTAAGGCTGCATCTGAAGGCA
>CAKUKW010000033.1 GCA_934663885.1 uncultured Tidjanibacter sp. | reverse complement strand
GAGCCGCACCAGTCCATGCCGCCGATGGTAAACGTGTGGTTGCGGTTTTCGGTAATATTGGAGCTCGGATGGGTAGTGTTGCGCGTGACGTAGTGCGCCCCGTTATTGGTGCCGTCATACTCGAAGTTAATTGTCATCTTGTGGCCCTCCTTCTCGGTGAAATACTTTTCCTTTATATTTCCATTGCGGTCCCTTTCGTAAATGACCTCCGTTTCGAATTCTCCTGACATTTTAAGGGCGTAAGGCGGTTCGGTTCCCGACGACTCGACGTCCATGAACCCGTCCTTTATCGTCTGCATCGTGCCGTAACCGTCGCTGCGCGTAAAATACACGCCGCAGTCCGAGACGTAATCGTTGGCAAGGATGTGATAAGGCGTAAAGTCTTCCCAGTCGACTTCGTATTTTCCGGCGGCTATCGGGAAATATTCGTAATACCTGTTCAGCGGGGTGGTGAACATCAGGATAAGCTGTTCGCCTATTCCCAGGATGCCATCCCATTCCCCGGCGGGCCCGTTGACCAGTTTCGTATAATATTCATAGGAGCTGAAAGTCCAGTATTGGCCCTGCAGGTCGGTCTCTTCCCATTCCAGTTTTAGGGTAGCTTTTTCTATAGGGAGGATGCCGGTGTACTTGACTTTAAATTTACCGGCGGCACTGCTTTCAAGATCTCCCGTTATTGTGTACTCCCTTCCGACATAACCGGTCGGGTCAGCATCGAGGGTTTTTGACTTAATATTGATGCTGCCGCCTGTGATAGTATAATCGGTGCCGTCCAGAACGGTGTACGTGGAATTATCGCCAGCGATAAGGGCGATGTCGGCCGGAAGGCCCCCGTTAGTATACGCATAATCTCCGCCCGCAAAAATATTGTAGTATCCCGATTTTTGGGTGGGAGCGACGAGTTCCACGTTGAGCTTCTGACCGGCGGCATTGCTCAGGGTCACCACGTAGTTGAAGAGCGATCCTGCCGTATTCTCATCGAGGTACCTGTTATTGTAGCTGACCGTAGCCTCAGTGAATTCGGCGAGTTCGTCATCCGGCCCTATCGGTTCGCGGTTATCTCGGACAGCAATCGTGCCCGTGAAAACTACTTCGAACTCTTTTTCGCCCGAAAGCAGCAGTCCGCCGACGGTATATACGCCGTCGGCCTCGCTGACGGTAATATTGCCTCCGGTGAGGATATATTCCCTCTTGCCCTGCGATTCGAAAATGGCGTAATAGCTTTTCACGCCGCGGACAATCGTGTTTTCCATGTCTGTTTCAGCAGAGTACAAATAGTTTTTGGCCGGAATGACAGCCTGTCCGGCAGGCACATCTGCAATGAGGATCAGGTTGATGAATGCCCCCGGAGCCGTAAATTCTTCAGGATTTTCCCCCTGGGTGTTGGTAAGGGAGAGAGTGATGACAGGAAAGGTTTCACCTTCGTCGATAGTGGCGAAACCTTTGGTCAGGGTATAGTCTTCCGGCTCCGGAATATTTCCTTCGCGGTCACACCCTGCCATGCATGCAATTAAAAGCATGCAGATACCGAAGTAAACAGATTTTTTTAGCATAGCTCCAATTTTTTAATTTCTACATTAATATAGAAAAAGGTTATCAGTAAGTTCGGAACTGCATGGGGTGTTGCATAATGGACAACTTTTTTCCGCTAATTAACAGAATATTAGTTTGTCACGATATGTAATATATCAAATATACATAATTTTTACCTGATCTGGATTAAATAAAACACAAAAATATGGAACGCCGCGTTTTTTAGGGTATGTCAAACTCTTTTTCATTTCACATTGGGAAAATAAAAAGCCACCCTTATTGGGTGGCTTTTATATAAATTGTATTCTGTTATATGCTAAAAATACCTGACGCGCATATCCTGCATATTGCTTTCCTGGGTAAGAGCCTGGAAAGTACGTTCGGTCAGATAGTAATTATTCATGGATTCTATCTTGAGTTTTTCATCGGCTGCGCTCGTCTCCGTTAACGCAGGCTTGACTTCGGCTACTTCGAATATGTGCACTCCCATGTTTCCTGTTACTGGTTTTGATATTCTACCGCTCTCGACAGCAGTTACCGCTCCGATAAACTTGAGGTCCATGCCGACAGGAGCTGCATAGAAGGAATTGGGATCTATGTCGGCCGCAGTCTGTATTTCGCTTCCAATGTTGGAGGCTATAGCCTGCAGCGATTCACCTTTCATCCTGTCAGCTATCATTTTGCCCTTAGCTTCCTTTACAAGAACAGTACGGATTTCAGGAGTAATATCTTCTATCGCAGGGTAGCCACCCTTGTTTACCTTCGTGATGGCAGCTACGACATAATCGCCGTCGAGCTCTATAATGCTGGATACCTCACCTTCTTTACCGTTGAAGACCCAACGTACGAGCTCCCTGGAGTTTTCGAAACCGCTAACCGAACGATCCGTATTCGTCAGGTGAACGTTACGCCTCGGAGTGGCTTCCTGGCTGGCAGCTTCGCGGAAACCGGCTACCGTACCACCGGCATTGGTTATAAGGTTGCTGGCACGCTGGTAAGCCATCTGCATCGTGACGTCGCTCGGATCTACCTTATAAGTGATGGTAGCGATCTGCGCTTTGCGTACGTCGGGCGAGCGGAATGTAAGCTGAGTGACATGTATACCGTAGGGGGTTTCAACCGTGAACACTTCACCCTGCCTGTGGCTCATCAAACCGTTGCTGAATTCAGGGATCATGACGTCGGGATTGAAACGTCCCAAATCGCCGCTGTTGGTTACTACGGACTGGTCTTCCGAATATTCCAGCGCGAGTGTGGCAAAGTCAGAGCCCCCGCGGATAACACGTACCAGACTGTCAGCAAGCTCCTTTTCGTCTGCACGGAGAAGGATATGTTTTGCGCCGAGGCTGTCGGGCATCATCCTTGTTTCGACAAGGCGCGATACAGTGTAAGTATCGCCTGCCAGAACGGGGCCGTATACCGTACCTGCGTTACGTCCGAAAGCTATATCGGCGAGCTCGGCACTGAGCTCGGATTCTTTATAAAATCGGGTATCGGGCCTTCCCTGCGAGTTCAGGGTAGCATATTGCATGGGCGTCATGGTAACCGCAAGCTCTTCAGCAAGTCTGTCGACCTCTGTTTTTGCTTTTGCATAATCTTCCGCGGAAGGTACGACGTCGAATACTACATATTCCATATCCCGCGACTCCGTCCTCTTGAAAGACTCTTTGTGGCTGTTATAATAATTCTTTATTTCAGCCGCCGATATATTTACCAGCGAATCCGCAATGGAGGTGTAATTTTGCGTAACGACCTTGGCGTCGTAACGGTTATTAAACATTCCGAGGCCATCCTCCACTTCCATGTCTGTGACGAACATACCGTTCGATACGAGAGCCATGAATTTCGAAGTTATGCGGTTGTTGTACATCTGAGACTTGAGATAATTCCATATCGCCTCGTTGGCGGGGTTGACGCTGACCTGCTGCAGGAACATCTTCATCATTTCCGCATCGTACATCCCGGTGTTGGGATTGACGAACGCCGAAGTGATTACCGGAGACAGGTTGACACCGTTAAGCATATCTACCTGTTCGGCATTACCTATGGTAAGTCCTACTTTCTCGAATCCCGGACGATAGGAATATTTCATCGTCAGTTCGTCCCACGCGTTATTGTAAATAGTTTCCTGCTCCTGGGCGGAAACTGCATCGTGGCCCGACATCATCTTGAATATCGTACCTATGTAATCGGATTCAGAGAGGAATTCGCTGTAGTCGATGTCTTTCCCGTTAATCTCCCCTACTTTCAGTTTGTTAGGGTTGAAAAGTCCGCTGATGTCTCCTACGAGGAATGCGATGAGGGCTATAAAAATCACAATGGTGACTATGACGCCACCCTTGGTTCTCAGAGTGTTTAAACTTGGCATAATCGTTATCTTTTATCTTATTTTTATTTGTTTCGGTGAGTAGCCTTATCTTCCGGGACGTATTATTGCTGTTTCGCCCCACGATAAAAACGGCTTCAAAGATAATGATTTTTATGATTTTTATACCTTTGCGGCACCTAAAAAATCACTATTTTCCGGCCATTCAGGAATTTTTACGGTAACCGGTCTTGATTTAGGACGTTCTATTGCTTTAAACCGCTGTATGGGAGCCTCCGTCAATGGGTGATCTTAACCTTTACCAGTTCAAGCCTGGATGAGGACGATTTAAGTATCCGGATCTGTTTGTTGCCTATAATTACGGTGGAGCCGGCCGCCGGGATACCATTCTCATGGAAAATTATAAAACCTGCCAGGGTATCGTATTCGTCGGATTCTTCTATATCGATACCGTATTTTTCATTCAGGTAATCTACTTCCAGTCGCGTGGAGAACACCCATTCGTTTTCACCGACCTCCTTTTCTACCATGTCGGGCGTGTCATGTTCGTCGTCTATTTCCCCGAATATCTCTTCGAGGATATCTTCGAGCGAAATAATGCCCGCCGTACCACCGAACTCGTCTATTACCACGGCCACGGATATCCTGTTCTTCGTGAATTCTTCCAGCAGCTTTTCCACATGCATGGTCTCGGTCACATACCTGACGGGAATCAGGCAATCGCCTATCTTCTTGGGATTCCGGAACAAATCCTTGATATTAATATAACCTACTATGTTGTCGATAGAGCCTTTCCATACGAATATTCTAGAATACTGGCTCTCTATGAACCTGTGCGTGATTTCTTCCAGGGTACTGTCTACGTCAACGGCTTCCACGTCTATGCGGGGCACCATGCAGTCACGTACCCTCAGATCGGCGAAATCGAGCGCATTCTGGAATATTTTTATCTCATTCTCTTTCTGCTCCTGCGTTTCAACAGTATTTTCTTCCAGCAGGTTTTCCAGGTCTACTTTTTCGAAACCCTTCAACTGCTCCCCCTTCCTGACTTTTATTCCCACCATACGCATTAATCCGTACGAAAGCCATGTGGAGAACTTAGCGATAGGATAAAGTATGATATACATAAGGAAAACGGGTATGGCGAAAGTTTTCAGGAATGCGTTGGGCTTGAGTTTGACGAGGGCCTTGGGCGTATATTCCCCGATAAATATTATTATTATGGTGGAAATGACGGTTTCCAGAATGACCGCTCCTGTTCCTGTACCTATAGTGATCCCCCATAATCCGGCCACAGCATGAATAAGCATGGTCATGTAGAGGGAATAGATAACAAGGACGATGTTGTTGCCCACCAGCATGGTGGTAATGTATTGTCCGGGATTTTTGATGAAGATATTTGCGATGCGGCCGAACACACCTTTTTGCTTCCGGTCGATCTCCAGCTTAAGCTTGTTGGCGCTGGTGAAAGCGATCTCCATTCCCGAAAAAAAGGCGGATAACAGCAGCGTTACTACGATTATGACGATTACCGAGCCCATCATCATTCCGTTTTGCCGTCCAACGTTTCGGGATCTTGAGATAAGGTTGCGGCCGTGGCGTTTTGCAGTGAGGTGGCATGAGAAGGTATTTCCTCTCCTTGCGGCAGATCCCCTGTTTCAATCGTGTCGTTTCCCGTCTCTTCCCCGTTTTGTAGATCATCGCCCGGCTCGCCCTCGCCCGGCTCCTGATCGAGCTCGACGACAAAACGGCTTATAAGGTTTTTAAAGATCCAGTCTTCGAATTTATCATCCGACTCAAATCCCTCGCCTATGAATATATCTTCACCCTGGATAACGGTGGATTCTACATTGGAATAGACCCTCCCCATCTTAACGTTATAGAAAAGCTGCTCTGTGTAAAGGGTTCTTTCGTTTTCTCCGGTAGCGACCACGTTACCCAATGCCATCCATTCGTCCCGCTTTTCGTAGTAAATGGCGAAATCGGCCTTGACCGTCGACTGGATCACATCCGTGGAATCCTTGTAGCTTTCGACGTAAATGCCCTGGGGGTACTTTGAATAGGGCTCACGGGCAAGCTCGTAGCGCTCCATGTAAGGCGTTCTCATAACGAAATTCAGCTTACCGTTTACACTCTCCGACATAATAAGCGAATCGCTCCGCATGGTAACCAGGGTTTCGGGATTGAACGGCTCGTTTTTGGGCTTGGAGTTGCAGGAGAACAATAGTGCGATAGCACTTCCCGTTAAGAGAAGTGCTACCATGGATTTGATATGGCTTACTGTTTTTTTCAATTGTTCGTTTTACGAATAATCAACGACAAGGATCTGTAGCGCTCAAAGCAGTATGCAGGTTTGTTGCCGGAAAAGGCTGGCTTGCAGCCGTTTACTTACGGTCTTTCCCTCGTCGTGGTGTTACCCCTGATCCAGCCGCATTTCACTTCGTAGGAGTCGCCGGCGTTCAGGCCGCGGAAGAACAATTCGTCTTTCGGCGGGAAATTGGCACGGTAGAGGCCCATGAGTTCGTCCACCTTTTTAATGGCTTCCTGATTGCCTACAAATATTCTTCGGGCTTTCTGGAGCTCGTCGTAAGCGAGCCAGAATACCGTCTGCTGGTCGAAACCTTCACATGACGAGGAGCCTATTGCATAAGCCTGGGCGAGGAACATATATGCGTAGCCGTTCTGCGGGTTATACCTCATCGCATTGCGTGCGAATTCAGCAGCCCTCGATGCATTATTCCTTTCGAGCTCCATACCTGCTATAGTAACGCAAAGGTCTCCCTTAGCTATCGGGTCGGTCTCCACCTCAACGGCTTTACGTATATATTCAATCGCTTTCGGATCGTTGCCGTTGCTCTCGTAACCCCTGACCAGGGCCATCGCGGTGGCGGACTGCGGGTTGACGGCAAAATATTTCTCGCCGACCTCGAAGAAGAAAGGCGTATAGCAGCTCAGGCCCCTCAACTGGTTGAAAGCTTTGCCAAGCAGATCCGGATCGTCGGGACTTTCTGCTAAACGACCCTGGAATATGCGCTCTATAGTTTCGCAGTCGCCGGCTTTGCTCTGTATAAACAGTGCGTCGAAAGTGGTTCTTGCGGTATCCACCGAAGGATCCGTCGATTTGCTTACCAGATCGGAAAGGCTTTCATAGTATGCAAGGTATTCTTCAGGCTCGATTAACTCCTGCGTATAATCGTCGGTGAGCTCTTTGAAGTAGAGGTTTATAAGATCCAGAACTTCCTTATTGATGTTGTCGGAATTTTCAGCTATCGCCTCGTCGAAAATCTCCCGCAGGCCTTCCCTGTCGGTAGGTTTGAAAAGCAGGTAATCGGTTGCCTTTTGCCTCAGCGTGTAAGCTTTGTTATAACGGGCGTGATCGGGAAAATACTCGATGCGCAGGTCGTACATCATCATCAGTGAATCGATGTATTTATTCTTATCCTCCAGGTTCCTGGACTGCTGTATCTTTATCTTATAGATATTACCTGCATTTACATAAGTCCCTACCATCGCCGTTGGAACGTTTGCGATAAGCTGCGGAAGGTAGCTGAGGGCCAGGTCGTAATCCCTGTTGTTGTAGGCATCCAGGAAATAGTTGTACATGGCCACGTTTTTCTCCCTTTCGGCCATAGTGAGGTTCTCACCCCATTCGGGACCGTAATTGTACTGCTGAGCCTGCGCCAGAACCGGTGTAGCAACAACAACGGCCAGCGCTAAAATAATTTTTGATACTATAGGTTTCATTTTATGCGGTTGTTTTTTATAGTTTTCAGATGTGAGAATGCAAAGTTAATTATATTTATATCTTACGAACCATTCATCGTCCCCGAAAAGGGTAAATCCTATCGAAAATTTAAATATATTTTCTTTTATGAGTCCGCTTGTGATCTCTCCTCGCATTCCGTATTCGAGCCCGATGTCAAGCTTGTTCGCTCCCGTTTTTCCGAGAGGTATGCCTAATCCGAAGGTAAACGCGGTTTCGTTTATCGGGGTGCCCTTGATATTCATATAATAATTGCTGTACCTGACACCGGCCCTGTATGTTATCCGGTTCATATATTTCCTTATGTCATTGGCGTTCGGGGTATACCTGGCACCTACTTTTATTGTATGCGTGTTATGGAATGTGACGTCGTTGGTTATGTCGCTGTAATTTTCGTTGCCCCAATCACTGTATGAGTAATCAGCTGCGGCGCTCCACTTGGGCCTCGTGAGGTAAAGTCCCGCACTGTAGATATTCGGCAGTGCAAAATCCGATCTATCCTGCGAGAAGCGGAGGTAATCCTGCCATGCAGTGCCCGAAGAAAAAGTCGGCTTGAACAATACATATTCGGTGACGTCGCTATTCATATTACCGCCCATCTGGTAGGTAGCCCCCAGGGTAAGCTTAGTATCGGCCCTGCTGATAAGATCCGCCTGGATCCCGAAAGTGCCGAAAAATGAATTGACCCTTTCGGTTTTGCTGCCGTTCACCTGCGAATAACCGCCCGTGCCTGTAATCCGCTTTATCTCCTGTTGGTAATAACGCCTTATGTTGCCGTGGTAGTAGACAATATCGGCGCCGATAAGTACCCTGTCGGTAATTTTCCATCCTATACCGGCTTTGAACTGTGTAATCCCTCCTTCCCCTTCATAAAGATATTTCACCTGGCCTATATCCGAATGTGATACGGGGTCGCTGTCGAGCACGTTCACCCTGTATCCTACCTCACTGTACGGCGCTACGATGAGCCCGAACCCCAGGTTCTTTGCCAACGGCATAGAAATGCCAACGTCGCGTATATTAAAGGAATTGAAACTGCTTTTCGTATCGGCGCTGCGAAGGTAGTAATTCTGTCCTTCGCCGCTTATGCTGAAAAGCAACGACTTTTGCCCTATCGCCCCGTATGATGCAGGATTGATGTAATTCATCTCCGAAGCGCTCCTGAAGCCCAGCCCGGCCCCCGCCATGCTTCGCATCGAAGCGGTACCCGGCGTTATGATATCCCCTATTCCGTAAAAGGAGTAAGGGGAAAAAGCGTTAATACTGCTCGATTGGGCGCTGAGGCCTGCCGGAACTGCCCCCGCGAGGATCGCGAC
Organism: uncultured Tidjanibacter sp.; assembly: GCA_934663885.1. Classification (GTDB taxonomy): domain Bacteria; phylum Bacteroidota; class Bacteroidia; order Bacteroidales; family Rikenellaceae; genus Tidjanibacter. The sequence goes on along the minus strand of CAKUKW010000033.1, from coordinate 4,607 downwards.
GGTCAATACCCTTAATAATTTAATGTTTAGGCGCATTATAGTCCAGAATTCGGTTTAGTCCCTGGATCACCAGGTCATAGTTTGCAAATATCGTATTTTTAAATCGTTTTACAAAAAGATCGGCGTCGCCCCCTGTTAAAATAACCTTCAGGCCTGGCAGTCTGTGTGAAAATTCACTCCGGTATCCTTCCAACTCGTAAGCTATTCCGTTCATAACGCCGTTAGCCACAGCTTCGGCAGTTGTCCCCGCGATGCCTTCCGAAACGTTTCCGGGAGAACCCATCGGCAACTTTCCCGTATAATCGTGGAGGGCCCTGAAGCGCAGCTTTACACCGGGAGAAATACTCCCTCCAAGGAATTCTCCCTTCGCGGTAATAAAGTCTATGGTTATCGCCGTTCCCATGTCGGCCACCATCAGGTTTTCGCCCGGAAAAAGAAGGTTGGCCCCTACTGCCGCCGCCAGCCTGTCTGGCCCCAGCGTCTGCGGAGTTCGGTAAAGGTTAGTCAGCGGCGTTTCCGTGGTGTTTTCCATGCGGAGGGTAAAAGAAACCGATTCTTCTATCAGTTTTTCAACTGGAGCTATTCCGGCCCGCGTCGAGGAAATAATACAGCGGGCTATGTCGGTATATTTCGTAAGTATAGGTGCTATATACTCGCGGTCAGGCTCGGGGAACGACCACTTTTCGGTTATATTCCCGTTTTCCAGGACCGCTGATTTCGTCCTGCTGTTTCCTATATCGATAACAAGATTTTTCATCTTTTCCGCCAGAGCGCGTTTAACGGCTGATTACCGTGATTCCTTTACTTTAATAGAGTGCCTGTGCGCCCGTTTTCCATAAATTATCCAGCGTGAGTCAGCTTTGGGCTGCCGGTTGATGTACAGACTGGCGCATTTCGTCCAGCGCCTGCCATGCTTCGCGTATGCCGCTTATTTCTCTAACTGTAATACTCAGCTTATTATTGTTCTGCTTGAGCACAAATTTCGATGTTTTTTGCGTTACGTAGCGCAGTATGTTCATAAACGTACCGCTTTTATAATACGGTGAGTCCGTGTCTGAAACGAACCGGAGCAACATCAATCCGTTCTTAACCTTGACCCATTCGAAGCCGAGCGATACGGCCAGCCAGCGCAGCCTGACCACATCCAGCAGGGCCTCGGCCTGAGGCGGTAACGCACCGAACCTATCCGTGAGCCTTTCCCTGAATTTTTTTAGATTTTCCTCGTCACGTATATCATCGAGTTCCCTGTAGAGGCGTATTTTCTCGGCGCTCTGCCCGATGTAGCCGTCGGGCAGCAGGGCCTCCACGTCGGTCTCTATGTGGGCGTCGGTGAGGTAAGCAACTTCCTCCTTCTTTTCTCCCTCTATAAGGCTGTCGGCTTCCTTAACGCCTTCCGCCCGGAGTTCAGCGACTGCCTCGGAGAGTATTTTCTGGTATGTCTCGAAGCCCATGTCGGCTATAAAACCGCTCTGCTCGGCGCCGAGTAGGTTGCCCGCCCCGCGTATGTCGAGATCCTGCATGGCTATATTGAACCCGGCGCCCAGGTCGGAAAATTCCTCTATGGCCCTGAGCCTGCGCCTCGCATCCCCCGTAAGGAGCTCGTCAGGCGGGGAGAGGAGGTAGCAGTAACTCTTGCGGTCGGAGCGGCCGACCCGTCCGCGTAATTGATGAAGGTCGCTCAGGCCGAAGTTCTGAGCATTATTAATGATTATTGTATTGGCGTTAGGGATATCGATGCCGTTCTCGATTATAGTAGTCGCCACCAGCACATCGTATTCCCCGTAGATGAAATCCATTATCAGTTTTTCCAGCTTGGCGGCAGGCATCTGCCCGTGGCCGACCATTACCCTGGCCTTCGGGGCCAGCGAGCGCACCATATCCGCTATACGTTCGATATCTTCCACACGGTTATGTACGAAGAAAACCTGGCCGTGGCGCGCGAGCTCCACCTCGACCGCCTCGCGGATTATCTCCTCGTCGAATATGTGGGATTCGGTTATAATCGGCTGGCGGTTGGCGGGTGCAGTGGCGATTACCGAAAGGTCGCGTGCCCCCATGAGCGAGAACTGGAGCGTGCGGGGAATGGGAGTCGCGGTCATTGTCAGCGTGTCGACGCTGACGCTAAGCTGACGCAGTTTTTCCTTTGCCGTAACCCCGAATTTCTGCTCTTCATCCACTACGAGCAGGCCGAGATCTTTAAATTTGATATCCTTTCCAAGGATCTTATGCGTTCCGATTAGTATGTCTACCTTGCCCGCCGCCAGATCTTCGGTTATTTGCCTTACCTCTTTTGGGGTACGCACCCTGCTCAGGTTCTCTATCCGCACCGGGAAATCCCGCATCCTTTCCGAAAAAGTACGGAAGTGCTGGAGAGAAAGAATCGTGGTGGGTACCAGCACGGCCACCTGCTTGGAATCGTTCACAGCCTTGAAAGCGGCGCGCACGGCGACTTCCGTTTTGCCGAAACCCACGTCGCCGCATATAAGCCTGTCCATCGGCTGGGGCGACTCCATGTCCTGCTTGACCAGCCTCACGGCCTCCTGTTGGTCGACGGTTTCCTCATAAGGGAATGAGGCCTCCAATTCGTTCTGGAGGTAGTTGTCGGCAGAGAAAGCAAATCCTCCCCCCGCCTTGCGCTCGGCGTATAGTTTTATCAGTTCACGGGCAATGTCTTTAACCGCGCTCTTCGTGGCGGCTTTCATCCGTTGCCATACCCCGGAGCCGAGTTTATATATGCGGGGTGCAGAATCGCTGTCCTTGTCTTTATAGCGCGCAATGCGGTGGAGCGAATGAACGTTCACCAGGAGGACGTCGCCGTCCCTGTATTCGAGCTTTATGGCCTCGTGCTGTTTGCCGTTCTCGGTAGTGCGCACAAGTCCCCCGAACCGTCCGATGCCGTGATCGATATGTACCACGAAGTCGCCGGGCTTCAATTCGTTGAGCTCTGCGACGGTCATCGCCTGGCTCCGGTCGATCTCCCCCCGTAACGAGTAGCGGTGGTAACGTTCGAATATCTGGTGGTCGGTGTAAAGGCAGAGTTTCAGGTCGTTGTCTATGAATCCCTCATGGAGTGTGGACTGAAGCGATTCGAACCGTACCCTGGGAAAACCTTCGGAAGAGAAAATGCTGGAAAGGCGCTCGATCTGCGCCCTGTTTTCGGAAAGGATGTAAGTCGTGAACCCTTCCGCTTCGTGCGTGGCTATGTCGTCGGCCAGCATCACATACTGTTTGTTAAAGGATGGTTGCGGGGTTGTAGAGAATTCTATGGTCGACGACACTGTTATTTCCGCAGGTATACCGCGCCTGATAAGAAGGGAGCTGTCCCGCATACCCGCCAGTATCTGCTTGCGGCCCGCCACTTTGCTGTCCACTTCGCGGGGTTCCAACGCCTCGGCGAGCATTTTCTTGCGTATGTCGTCCGTCCGGCGCAGGGCGTGCTCGAGGTCGTCCGCCCACCATGTCGCGCCCGGGCCAGAGAATTCCGGGAAAGGAACGCTCTTTCCGGTGTTTACCGACTGTTTCAGGTTCGGTACTATTTCAACCCGCTCCAGTCTGTCAGTGGAGAGTTGCGAGGCGATGTCGAACCTTCGGATCGACTCTATCTCGTCGCCGAAAAAATCCACTCGGTAAGGCCTGTTCTCGGCGTATGAAAAAACATCGAGTATTCCCCCCCGCATTGAATATTGTCCCGGCTCATGGACGAAGTCGACCCTTGTGAAACCATATTCTCCCAATGTTTCCGCGAGGAATTCCATCGCTACTTTCGCACCCCTGGCAAGCTCGACGGTCTGTTTTTCCAGTTCCGCGGCATCCACCACTTTTTCGGCCAGCGCCTCCGGATAAGTACATATTACAAGGAATCCGGTTTCATGTCCCCTAATGGCATTGAGGGCCGCAGTCCGCTGGACTATGCCCGAAGCGTCCTCCTGCCCGAACTGCACCGAGCGCTTATATCCTGCCGGGAAGAACATCACGGAATCTTCGCCCAGCAGCGTGTAAAAATCGTTCAGCATATATGCCGCCGCATCCTTATCCTCGCAGACGAATATATGCACGCCGCCGGTCTTCCTCATCGCCGCCGCCGAATACACCGCCGGAGCGGAGCCGGAAAGCCCCTTGAGTTCCGTAGCCGCGCCGCTTTTGATCGCCTTGGTAAGACGGGCGCTTGTTTCGCCCGCCGATACATTATCCAATAACTCCTTAGTATTCGCCATATTCACTATACTCCATACAATTTAGCCGCCTTTTTCCGAAAAAGGCGGTTTAAAATGTGTTTGCCGGTAAAATTATTATATTCTTTCTTGTAAGAAAGAACCAGGAACTTTTCGGAGGAAGTTTTTGTTGGCGTCGCTTCGCTCGTCTTCTTCCTCTTCCCCGGGGCAAGTTAATGCGGCGCATTACTTGCCACCCGCTCATTCGTCAGTTCCGGTTCTCTTTTTGCAAAAGAGAACAAATATATCTACGGAAATATATTTAAATCCGCTATCAGTTGAGGGTGCGGCCTTTGCGGTCGAGGATCTTGTATTCGATAACCCCGAGGGACTGGTCGGTGCCCACTTTGAGGCGGAATTTATATTTGCGGCTCCACTGGCGGCGCAGGCTGGGGA
>CAKUKW010000032.1 GCA_934663885.1 uncultured Tidjanibacter sp. | reverse complement strand
GGATAGTGGTGTGTGAGCCGCTGCTCGGGCCCGTTGACCTGACACCTTGGCTCGGCGGGGGGGTGGAGCAGGTTGTCTGCGGGGGTGAATCCGGAAAGAACGCGCGGCCGTGCGATTATGAATGGGTACTTTCCCTCCGCGGGCAGTGTGTATCGGTGGGCGTCTCGTTTTGGTACCGGCAGACGGGTTCACTTTTATTAAAAGACGGCGTGATGTATAAGGTTCCATATAAAATGCAGTTCGCCCAGGCGCGCAAAGCGGGGATAAACATCGAATAAAGAGAACAGGGTTAAAGGCAATTGGGGAGCAGAAGCAGAAGAATTCATAGTATATTAAAAAGCGTTTATTTAAAAATGCGTAACTTTACGGGACAGCCTCCGGCAAGAGCTGATTAAAATGGCATGATTAATACCCCGGGCCAGACCAACCAGGCGAATATCCGTCTGCGGGCTGGAAAATACAGAATCGTTCCATAAGAAGTGTAAACTTAAATATCATAAAAAATGTTTGGAAAACAGACTTATATAAAGAGACGCGAGGAGCTTCGCAGGAAAGTATCGCGCGGAGTTATACTGTTGCCGGGCAACAGCGAGGCGCCCAAGAATTATCCCGACAATGCCTACCACCACAGGCAGGACAGCAGTTTTTTATATTTTGCCGGGTTGGAACTTCCGGGCCTTGCTTTAGTGCTCGACATCGATGAGGGCGAGGATTATCTCTACGGTGACGACTACACGATGGACGACATCATCTGGATGGGCCCGCAGCCCGCCATAAAAGAGCTCGGTAACAGGTGCGGCATAAAGCCCGAGAATGTTTTCCCCGCGGAAAGGATCCGTGAAAAGCTGACTGCCGCGATAAGTAAGGGACGTCCAATCCACTTCCTGCCGCCATACAGGGGCGACAACAAGCTGAAGTTAGTGGACTGGCTGGGTATTAAGCCGACGGTACTGGCGGATTATGTTTCACAGGAGCTTATCCGGGCGGTGGTTTCCCTGCGCAGTATAAAATCAGAGGAGGAGATAGAGCAGTTGGAGGACGCATCGGAGATAGGTTACAGGATGCACACAGCCGCGATGCGCATGACACGGCCGGGAGGAACTGAGCGCGAGATAGCGGGAGAGATCGAAGGCATAGCGCTGAAATACGGCCAGGGGGTATCGTTCCACTCAATAGTTAGCCAGCACGGTGAGACCCTGCACAACCACAACCCGGACGGCATACTGGAAGGGGGGCGGCTGCTGCTCGTTGACGCGGGGGCTGAGAACGTCAATAATTACTGCAGCGATTTTACACGCGCATTTCCCGTAAGTGGTAAGTATTCGCAGAAACAGAAAGATATTTATAACATAGTCCTTGCTGCGAACAACCACGCCTTCGGTTTGGCCAAGCCGGGCATGATCTACCGCGAAGTGCATCTTTCGGCGGCAAAGGTTATAGTCGAGGGGCTCATAGCGCTGGGTCTGATGAGGGGCAACGCCGACGATGCGGTGGAAAACGGTGCGAACGGCCTGTTTATGCCCCACGGCCTCGGCCACATGATGGGTCTCGACGTACACGATATGGAGGACCTGGGCGAAGACAACGTCGGTTACGACGACGAGATACAGCGGAGCCGCAAGCTGGGACACAACGTCCGCATGGGTCGCCGCCTGCAGCCCGGAATGGTAATGACCGTCGAGCCGGGCATATATTTTATTCCTGCATATATCGCGCAATGGAAAGCCGAAGGACTCAATAAGGAATTCATTAATTTCGACAAACTGGACGCCTACCTGAATTTCGGAGGTCTACGCCTGGAGGATGACCTGCTGATAACCGCTACCGGTAATCGTATGCTCGGCAAACGCAGGATACCGATAACGGTGGAGGAAGTCGAAGCCGAAATGGCGAAATAAACTGAAAACCGGTTCCGGGAATTATGTTTTCAGGGTTTTTATGACCTGTAGGGGACGGTTGGCACGCTATTCGTGAGGATATTTTTATCTTTAACCTAATAAAGAAGTAATATGAAAAAAATTATTTTGATGGCTACGTTCGTTTTTACCGGTATCTGTGTATCCGCGTGTGCCAAAGAAGGGCCCATAGATTATGGCCGCCTGCCGGCAAAGGCGCAGGAATTTATTTCGCAAAATTTTTCCTCATGGGAAGTAATGGGAGTTATGCTGGAGGGCAGGGAATACGATGTTTTCTTTAATAACGGGAACAAGATCGAATTCGACAGGAAAGGAAACTGGCAGGAAATCGACTGCGAAAAGGGCTCTTCTGTGCCCCTGGCTGTCCTGCCGGATGATATTGTCAGTTTCCTGAACGGGAACTATGCGGAACGAAGAGTTACTGACGTATCTAAAGATCGCAACGGGTATGAGATAACGCTCGATAACGGGGTAGAACTTAAATTCGACAGCAAAAACCGATTCCTCGGTTTCGATTAGCATGCGCCACCCGTACTGCAACTGAATTCATAAAGAGGCGGGAATTGCCTGTTTCTGACCGAAAACCGGGCCTGATGGCCCGGTTTTCGATTGTTATGTTATCGTTATCTGTGCAAAAGCCACGTACATTCGGAAGAATTTCAGCGTTATTATTCCAAACACCGGTGAAACTAAAACGTTGAAATTATGAAAAAGAAAATTTTAATGGCTGCGCTCCTTACGATAGGACTCAGCCTGCCTTTCTCCGCATCGGCGGAAGAAAAGCCAGTGAAGTACGAAGAATTACCCAAGTCGGCCCAGACATTCTTAACGCAGCATTTCTCCGGCTGGGAAATAGCTGATGCCAACGTTGACGAACAGGACTACGAAGTCAACTTCAAGAACGGCAGCAAAATTGAATTCGACCTTCAGGGAAATTGGGAAGAGATCAACTGTAAAGCGGATTGCGTTCCCTGCGAGATATTACCGCCCGCTATATCCGAATACGTGAATACGAATCATAAAGATAAAAAGGTGGTGGAGGCGAAACGCGAAAATAAAAGGCATGAGCTTAAACTTGACAACCAGACGGAGCTCGAGTTCGACCAAAACAACCTTCTGGTCGCCGCCGAATAATCACCGAATCTACTTAATAAAAATAGCAGGGAAATGTCTCCCTGCTATTTTTATTGCTGCTGACCGGCCGTTAAGCCTCGCCCATATTGAAGCCTTTGTTTCCGTCGCCGGTTCCGGGCATGCCCTGCTTGATTTCTATGGGGCCCACATTTTTCTCATACCTCCCCACATTTTCCTGAAGCGAAAGCAGGAGCCTTTTAGCGTGCTCCGGAGAGAGTATAATGCGGCTTTTGACCTTTGCTTTCGGGACTCCCGGCAACACTGCCGCGAAGTCGAGCACGAACTCCGAAGTCGAATGCGATATTATCGCCAGATTGGCATACTGCCCCTGCGATACTTCCTGGTCGAGTTCGACATCTATCTGATGTTTCTGCTGTGACATAATATTAGATTTTTATTGCCGCGGGTAATATGAAGCCCCCGGTTAATTGATTGCTTTGCAAAGATAACGCAGCAACGCACGGTAAATTGCCGGCATACAGATAAAATTATCCCCTATTTATTAACAACCGGAAAATTCGGAACCCGAAAGAAACGGATTATTCGTGTATTACGCCCGACCCCACGAGTTCGTCGCCAGAATACCACGCCGCAAACTGCCCGGGGGTTATACCGCGCTGGGGCTCATCGAAGATCATATAGGAGCCTTCAGCACTCGTATAAAGCGTCGCCTGCTGCAATGGTTGGCGGTAGCGGATACGTACCGAATAACGGGCGGAAGAGCCGGGCGGCAAAATCCTGTCTGGACTTATCCAATGCATTTCGCCTGGACGAATATAAAGTCCGTTGCGGAAGAGTCCCGGATGAGAGTAACCTTCCCCCACATATACGATATTGCGCTCCACATCTGTACCGATAATGAACAGCGGCTCCTTCCGGCCTCCCACCCCCAGGCCCTTGCGCTGGCCTATTGTAAAGAAATGGGCTCCGTTGTGCTCCCCCGCTTTCTTTCCATCGGCAGGAGAATACCTGTAAGGAGCGGCCAGTTCAGGCAACCCTGTACCGGCATCGGCGGCGGAATACCCTTTCCAGTCCGCAGGAATTTCTATGATATCACCCTTTTTTGCAGTCAGTTTTTGCTGAAGGAATACGGGTAGATCGACTTTGCCTACAAAACAAATCCCCTGGGAGTCTTTTCTTTTAGCCGTAGCCAGTTTTTGTTCTTCAGCGATACGACGGACTTCTGATTTCAACAATTCCCCTATCGGGAACAGTGACCGCGAAAGCTGCTCCTGGGAAAGCTGGCAAAGGAAATAGCTCTGGTCTTTATTGGGGTCGGTCCCGGCAAGCAGTCGGTGGTATGCCTTTCCTTCCACTACATCGTTCCTGCTGCGGCAGTAATGTCCCGTGGCGACATAATCGGCCCCAAGTTTCAGGGCCTCCTTCAGGAAAACGTCGAACTTTATCTCACGGTTACACAGCACGTCGGGATTCGGGGTGCGTCCCTTTTCGTATTCGGAAAACATATAGTCCACCACGCGGGTGCGGTAGTCTTCGCTCAGGTCGACTACATGGAAGGGAATGTCGAGCCTCTTGGCCACCAGTTCAGCGAAAACACGGTCGTCGTACCACGGACAGTCGCCTTCCAGGGTTCCGGTGGTATCGTGCCAGTTGATCATGAAAAGTCCCACGACGTCGTACCCCCGCTCTTTCAGCAGATACGCCGCCACCGAAGAATCCACTCCCCCCGACAAACCTATGACAACCCTTTCCTTTTTCATGTTCCTTTTGGTAGCAATATACGGGCTTGCGGCAGTAATGATTTCCGGCCCGCATCCCCGGCCGCCGCAAAATTACGGTTTTTTGCACATCATGCCAACTCCGGCAATCAGAAAGCGCCCGTAAAATTCAGGCGCTTTTTTAATTTTTCCTGATCCCATAGAGTGGATCGAAGTATTCATTAATATTATAAAAAAACATAAATGAAAAAACAATCACCAATATTATCAGCCCCCAGTCAAACTCTTTCCTTCGTTTTATCTTTACGAACAACATCACTACCAGGCCAATAATTAGCAGTCCCTTCAAAGTGAAATTAACGTAATAATATATGTCATGATTATTAATGAGATATGTAAGGGACGCGAAAAGAAACATAAGTATGACCATGCCCCATACAAGTATTGTGGAAGCATAGTTCCTTCCTTTTTCTTCGATTCTTTCGACCCGGCAGCCTTTCTATATGTTGTACGAGTTTCCTATTACATGTTTCATCATAACGCGGATTTCTTTATAATTAGTCCTGATGAAAATGCTTTAACCGATTCCATACAGCGGATTCGAATAATCGTCGATGGTATAGAACAGCATCAATGAGAAAATAAGAATGAAAAGCACGAGCCCCCAGTCGAACTCTTTTTTTCTTGCCATTTTCACGCAAAACATTCCGATAGCAGCAGCCACGATTACCCCCTGAATAATAACGCTGATGTAAAAATATGTTTCATTGTTCTTTATATTGGCTTTAATTAACATAGAATGTAACAACACTAAAGACACCTTTTCGTTCGGCAACAACAATTCGTTATCATATATCCTTTTCGGATTGGGATCCAAATCTTCATACACCATCCATTTGAAAATAAAACTCATATATTCAGGCGTGGCGTTTTGCTCAAGCCAGGATAGATAATCATAGAAATCCCATGCCTCACCCGATCTCGTGTCGTGGCCGTAGATCGCTTTATAATACCTCGCTTCGGCGGCCGGAGTAATGAAATCATACCTCAGGCTTAATTCGCGGAGTCTGCTATTCAAAAGGAGAAGGCTATTCTCGTTGAATATTCCATAGGAATCTACTGTCAATTCGCTCACATACTGATGGAAATCGGCAAGGTCGACTCTGAAAGCATCCTCTTTAGACATGGAAACAGTTGACATGCAGGACGTCAGGAATAAATAGCAGAGCGGGTAAAGCAATATTTTTATTTTTCATAAATGTAATAAGTTAAGGTAATAAAAATTAGTTTTATACCTGGCGGAGATTTTATCTGATAAAGTTTCCGAAAAATAATTTCCGTTCGTTTAATTATGTTGCATCACTTTATTTGACTCCCATGTGGAGATAACCTCATAGCGTCGTAAAACGCCTTTTTCATGGAACTTCCCAGTAGAGGGGAGCCTATCAATATGACTTTATTGTCTTTATCCAAGAAAAACGTATTGAGCATTGCGTTCCGGGGCAGGAGGTTGTATTTCTCGAATTCGCCCCCTTCGTCGCACAATACCGGATAATGAAAATCCTGTTCGGCCAAAGCGTCCATGAATTCCGGATCATCTGCCTCAACCCTCATTATGAAGATCAAATCGGTCTCAAGCTTCTCTGGTTTTCGGAGTATTTCATTTCCTCAGGTTAATCCTTAGCCTCCAGCGTTTCGAAGACTAATTTCCGCATAGTCTATCATCTTTAAAGGAGTTTAAAAAAAATAAATAACAGTCATAATTCCATCTCCGTTTTGATTATTTAACGACATTTCCTATATTTAGGGGCCAAAATTCCAGGGAACAGGAAAGCATCATAGTAATCTAAACATATAACATACCATGAAAACGTACCAAACATCTGAAATTAAGAACGTTGTTCTCCTCGGGTCTCCCGGCTCGGGGAAAACTACCTTTGCCGAAGCCATGGCTTTCGAGGGTAAGGTCATCGACCGCAGGGGTAGTATAGATAACGAGAACACCCTCTCCGACAACACGGACATAGAGCACAGCAACAGGCGAAGCATTTACTCGGCAATTCTTCACGCCGAATTCATGAATAAGAAACTCAACATCATAGATGCACCGGGCTCGGACGACTTTAACGGGGGGCTCTTCTCCGCTTTCAAAATTTCGGACGTGGGCCTTATGCTGTTTAATGCGCAGAACGGCTTCGAGGTCGGCAGCGAGATACAGAGCCGTTACGCGGCGCAGTACAAACTTCCGCTCATAGGTGTCGTCAACCAGCTCGACCATGACAAGGCTAACTGGGACTCGACGATAGAGAGCATAGCTTCTTCATCGAAAGTAAAACCGGTACTGGTGCAGTTCCCTGTTAATGCAGGTGACGGTTTCAATTCTTTCATCGACGTACTGCTGATGAAGATGTACCGCTTCAAAGACGAGAACGGAACCCGCGAAGAACTCGACATACCGGCAGAGCATGCCGACAAGGCGGCCGAGCTGCGCGAACAGCTTCTCGAGGCAGCAGCCGAGAACGACGAGACCCTGATGAACAAATATTTCGAGGAAGGCGACCTTACGGCGGACGAGATACGCCTCGGCATGCGCCTCGGTATTACCAACCGCGATTTTATGCCCGTTTTCTGCGCTTCGGCGAAAAAAGACATCGGCACGAAACGCATCATGGAGTTCATCACCAACGTGGCTCCGAGCCCCGACCAGGCCCGTCCGATGACCGACGTCAACGGCAAGGAGATTAAAGCGGACTCGAACGGTCCGGCCATCATCTTCGTCTTCAAGAGCTCGAACGAATCGCACGTGGGAGAGATCAGCTACTTCCGAGTTGTTAGCGGCAAGGTCACCGAAGGTATGGAGCTTGTCAACACCCGTTCGGACAATAAGGAAAAAATTTCCCAGTTATTTGCCGTAGCGGGTAAGAACCGTACTAAAGTTACCGAATTCATGGCGGGCGACATCGGCTGTACGGTAAAGCTCAAAGCGACACGCACCGGCGACACCCTCGCTGTACCGGGACAGGACGTCAAGATATCCCCGATGATTTTCCCCGAGCCCAAATACAGGGCAGCCGTGAAAGCCGTCAACCAGAGCGACGACGAAAAACTGGGCGAAATCCTCAACAAGGCCAAGAACGAAGACCCGACGTTGCTTGTGGAATATTCCAAAGAATTGAAACAGACGATTATACAGGGCCAGGGCGAGCTGCACCTCAAAGTGCTCCGCGACCAGATCCTTACCAATAACAAGATCGAGATAGAGTACTTCGCTCCTAAGATACCTTACCGCGAAACGATCACCAAGACGGCGGCGGCAGACTACCGCCATAAGAAACAGTCGGGCGGCGCGGGCCAGTTCGGAGAGGTTCACATGGTTATCGAACCTTATTACGAAGGTATCGGAGATCCGGGCAAGTACAAGGTCGACGGCAAGGAGCTGCAGTTGAACGTCAAGAACAAAGAGGAATACGAAATGGAATGGGGCGGCAAGCTGCAATATTACAGCGCTATCGTCGGCGGCGCAATCGACGCGCGTTTCATGCCGGCTATCCTCAAGGGTATCATGGAAAAAATGGAGGAAGGGCCGCTCACCGGCTCCTACGCCCGCGATATCCGCGTTATCGTTTACGACGGTAAGATGCACCCGGTTGACTCTAACGAAATCTCCTTTAAGCTCGCGGGACGTAACGCCTTCAAGGAGGCCTTTAAGAAAGCCGGCCCGAAGATCATGGAGCCTATTTACAGTGTCGAAGTACTCGTTCCGTCGGACAAGATGGGCGACGTTATGAGCGACCTGCAGAACCGCCGCGCGATGATTGAGGGAATGAACTCGGAAGGGGGCCTCGACAAGCTGAACGCACGCGTTCCCCTCGCCGAACTTTACCGTTATTCGACGACGCTCAGCTCGCTGACTAACGGCCGCGCGACTTACACGATGAAATTCTACGCTTACGAACAGGCTCCGGCGGACGTGCAGGATAAACTGCTCAAGGCATACGCCGAAGAGGACAAGGACGAATAGCGCTTACTGAAGTATGTTAAAAGGGACTCCCTATGGAAGTCCCTTTTTTATGTCCGGGCCTGAGGGTCCGCAATCCCCTAAAGTCCGAAACACATTAATCTATCTTTGTCATCACCGCCGTCCAGGTATCTACGAGGTTATTGCCTTTGTAAAGGGCGCCTGCCACGCGACAGACATCTCCCTCACGGGTAATCACTTCGTAACCGTTCAAGTCGGAATTTTCGAATACGTATTTAGAAAAAACAGTGTTGAGGTGAAAGTCCATCCAGCCGTATTGGGTACTGCCGAGCGCACGGTTCTCGGCCCTGCACATATACCTGTTGCCAAGTATGGGCGTTATGCGGTATTCGTTTGCCAGGTCGAACGGCTCGTTCTTCGTCCAGCTTTTGTTAATGATCTTGTCTTCCTTTACGGTGATGTGTGATTCGCCGGAACCTGTAGCCACTTGGCCGTCCGGCGTGATAAATTCAGATACGGTTTTCCACGTTCCACTTTCTGAGAAAATGTGTTTAACGTCTTCCATAGTATATGTTTTGGGGTTAATCTCTCTTCCTCAATTCCAAACCGCTACTCCTCCATGTGTCCTGTGGTGTTAGTGCAATAACATAGCTCAACCGCAAAAGACAGTGACCACAATAATTGTGGCTTTTAGCTCGAATAACGTTGGGAATATAAACTCTCCTCGCCCGTACACGGGTCCCCTGAATACGTTCCTGCTGCCTGTACAAAGTATCGTCCGGTACGATACCCTGTGCCTGAAAACAGGGGAAAAAGCCATCAAATGTATGGCTGGGCAGCTATAGAATCGGATTCCGACCCCAAAGGTAAGCTTTTTTACTTATTTTATGCAAGATCCTGAATTTTATTTCAATATACCTATATTTGCACGGAGAAAAAATGACTTATCCATGAGAAAAACACTTCCCTTATTTATCCTTTTGCTTCTTTTCAGCATCGTCGGAACGCCGCTTCATGCCGAACCAAAAGAGAAAGGCAGGTTAGCATACAAGGGTTTCTCAGGAGGAATGATGCTCCACGCTGGGTATCTTTACGGAGGGCGGACAACTGTTTTCGACGGGGCAGGTCTCCAGGTAAGCGACCAGAAAATGCAGGGAATACCCACCGGGATCGGCGGGGCAGTGAAATTCCATTTCGGGAAATGGCTCAGGGTAGGGACCGAAGGCTACGTGAGCACACTGAAGTATGGGGATTACGGCAGTAACGTCCGTATAGGATGGGGTGGGATCCTTGCGGACTGCATCTGGAAAACAGGAAAGAGAATATCTCCTTTCGCGGGATTCACGTTAGGCGGCGGGAGTGCGTCGAACCTTACACTGGCAGCTGAGGCGCCCGACGATTTCATAGCCGAGCAGAACTCATCATACAGGAAATATGGTTTCGCCTGCGTCGTGCCTTACGCGGGGTTCGAATACGACGCCACATCCAGGATACGCATAGTGTTCAAAGCCGACTACATTATAAACGTATCCAACCGCCAGCCCGATTTTCCTTCCGGCCCCCGGTTTTACATAGGATTCCTGTTCTACAGGGGAAAATAAAAGGGCGGAGTTCCCTGCCAAAATATAAACCGGTAAATAAATAATTCGATGTTTTTATGTCGAGGCGCGGCGTGCCCTTTTTGTATCGATACCCCGGAAGAACTCCTCTAAGGTAATACCCTGGTAATCGCAAAGCCATTTAAGGGTTGGAAGAGAAATAGAGTTTTCAGCGATCTCTATCCGCCCGATATTCATATTAAGCGGCAGACTTAGGGTCTCTCGCGTCGGTTAAGAAAAGTTCTGTTTAACCGGTAATATTTAACTCTCCGAAAACCTGTAAATCATTTCCCCGAGAACGCGAGGGCCTTTATCTTTTTTGAAAGTTTCGTGGTGAGTTCGCGCTCGATTATTCCCGTGAGTACGTCGGGGGCGTCGTGCCAGCGGTTGGCCCGGTATTTACGCCGGTAGGAGGACAGGTGCGCGGCAAACTCGGGCCACCTGCGGCGCCAGTCACCCGGCATCGATATATTATGCAGCACTGCCGAGGAGTTGGAAACGATACGAGCCTCTTTATTGTCGGACTGGTGGAACCATTTTACGGGGATTCCCGGCATCATCCGCGAAAGCGAGCGGGCGAAACCGCGGCCGCCGTTGTTGCTTTCCACCAATACTTCGCAGTCGGGCCGCTGGCCCAGCATCGCGCAGACCATCTTCTCGGTAACCTCCATTCTTTCCCGCGAGTAAACCACGTCGGTAACGTATATCCTGTTGTCAGTGTCCACCGCGTAACAGATAGAGCACAGGTAATCATCTCCCGTGTCGGCCGTATCCGTATAATTCGCCCGCCTAATAATGTCACCGGGCAATGAAAGGTATGTGCGGAAACCATTACCGTAAAGTAGCGAATCGGCGCCCGATGGCCGCCCCTGGTACATAGCTTCGAACCTGTGGGCATCGAGCCGGCGCTTTTCTGCCAGGAGATCCGCGCTGTGCCTTTCCGGCCACAGGGCCTCGCCTTCGGCACGGGAGTCGGTTTCGGTAGGCGGGGAGTCCTTCAGTGCCTCGAAATTGAGGAGCAGCCACTTATTGCCGCTCCCCTCTTCGATCTGCTCCCAGCGCTTGAGCTCTATCACCTCCTCCTTCGACATTAGGGAGCCTATCAAATCCTCCTCGTGCCACCGCGTAAACACTATAAGTTCCGAAGAATCGTTATGCTGGCGGGTGCGGACAACCGATGTATACCAGTCCCAGCAGTTTTCGCGTATGACGGGAGAGTTGGCCTCCATGGCGTCTCTATAAAGGTCGTCTATAATAAATATATCGACCCTGTTGCCCGTAAGCGACCCTTCACGCCCGACAGACATCAGCTCCCCGCCCGTCCCGATAATTTCCACCAGTTCGGCCGAACGTACGTAATCGCCCGCTTTGCCCGAACCTTTCAGCGCCGCTCCCTTTATGGTCGTGGCGGGGAACAGCCTGCCGTAGCCCGGCGAATCTATCATACGCTGTACGCGTTTGTTAAACTTGTTAGCCAGCGAAGCGCTGTGGGATGCAATGGCTATCTTCAGCGACGGATCCAATCCCAGCATATAAGCGGGAAGCAGTACCGACGAGCCGAGGGATTTTCCGTGCTGCGGGGGGACTGTCACTATTAGCCTGCGGATTCGGCCCGTGGCGAAGGCTTCCAGTACGCGGTAATAAGCCATGTGGAATTTCCCCAGCGAGATTTCCGGCACCATGGCGGTGGAAAACTCTTCGAAAGAGGGCATTGTATCATTTTCTGTTTCAGACATAAGTTGGGTTTAGGCAAATAAACTGCTCTCGCCGATAAAAGTTACGGACGACAAATTATGAAAGCCCCCGTTTTTTATCACGGCCGGAGGCACAATAAAGCGGCCCCGTGGAAAGCCGCTCGGATTTGGAAAGGTATAAAATAAAGGTTGGGTTTACATTATATTGTCGGGTGTCTGGCAAATGTCCAGGAAATACTTTTTGAGCTCGGAAAAACTGAACCCGTTGATAAGTTCGCTGCCGTCGGGGGCGACCGTCGAAAATTCCCACCATACGGGGACGATATCGGTTACCATCCCGTATTTCCCTTCCGGCATCCCGTCCCCACGGCGGTAAACCAGTACCGTAGCTGTAAGGACGGAATCGAATCCTGCGTGGCTGCAGCTCACGCTTCCGCTGAAGTATTCCGAGCCGCCGACAGCTTCCGCAAACTTTTCGGCCACCGCAACGTAATCGTCGCTTTCTATCTCTATCATCATCGAACGGTTTTCGGCAAATATAATCTGCCCACCCCCGCTCCGGGTTTCCACGAACATTGAATTACGCTCCTTCATAACAGTTAAGTTTTTAATAATAGTTTAAGTTTTAGTTGGCTGACGATACATGCCGTACCGCTCCTTTTATTTTGCGCACACCTCTTGATTTCTATCCTGCAATCTTAAATTTCGCAGTAATAAATAGCCGATTTTGGTAAATCGGCTAAATTGTTTAACTTTGTCGAACAAATATAAGTTCAATAATTGAATTTGTCAATACAATTTAATAAATTTTTTACCCATGAAAGACCGGAATATTGGCTCAAGAGTGAAACAGATCCGCAAAGAGTTGGATATGAAACAGGAAGACCTTTCGGCTGTTTTAGGTATAGGAAAAAGCGCCCTGTCAATGATAGAAACGGGGAAAGCTTCACTGTCGGAACGCAACAAACAGATCATGATCCAAGACCTGAACGTGAACGAGGAGTGGCTCAATACAGGCAAAGGAGACATATTCAACTGCGACAAGGCGATGATAGTACCCAGCCGCAACCGCAAGGGCGTTGAAAGGATCGTCCCGCTGCAGAGCGTTCCGCTGTATGAACTCACGGGAACCGCCGGCCTTGTTCCGCTGTTCGTGGAGCAGGCCACGCAGAAACCGGTGAACTATATACATATCCCCAACCTTCCGAAGTGCGACGGGGCAATATATATAGTGGGCGACAGTATGTATCCGCTGCTGAAGAGCGGGGATATAGTGCTGTACAAACAGATAAACAGCCTCGACGATATTTTCTGGGGCGATATGTACCTGTTGTCGATAGACATCGACGGCGAAGAATATATCACTGTGAAATATATCCAGAAATCAGACAGGGAGGGGTATGTAAAGCTGGTAAGCGAAAACAAGCACCACGCCGAGAAGGAGGTTTGTATGGACCGTATCCGCGCGCTTGCTTTCATCAAGGCCAGCATCCGGATGAATTCGATGCACTGACGTTAAAGAAGTGTCTTGAATCTTGCTGATTTTTGCAATTATCCAGAAAATCAGTATATTAGCATCCGGTGGCCTGCTTAGAAAGCCGATTGGCCTACACCCCAAACCAAAAATTACTGTTTATGAAAAAGATTCCCCTATTTGCATGTCTG
>CAKUKW010000031.1 GCA_934663885.1 uncultured Tidjanibacter sp. | reverse complement strand
GGGTTCTCTGAGGGTTCTGGAAAGATCCTAAGGGAAGAAACTTCATTTACATCTTACATCTTACATCTTACACGTTAGTATATTTACTCCTTTCAATACAAAATTCAATGTAAAGTCCGGAACCCTCAGAAAACCCTATACGAAGTATAATAAAACTATTTAGAATCTATTTAGAAGTGGGGGAGTAGTCCAATGCCAAAAGGTAAAACTGCAAGCTCTTCCGATTCATCGAAAAAGAGACGCCCAGCTTTATCGCCTGAAGCTCGGGAAAATCAGATGATTGCTCTTGCGGTCAATCTTGCGGAGCAACAACTTCGTGATGGCACTGCATCTTCGCAAGTTATAACCCATTTTCTAAAAAGAGGGTCGATGAAAGAAAAGCTTGAACAAGAAATTTTAAAAGAACAGAAAGATTTAATTAAAGCTAAAACTGAGGCTATAAAATCTGCAGAGAAAATTGAGAAGCTGTACGAAGAAGCTATGTCAGCGATGAAAACATACAGCGGTAATGGAGGATTTGAAGATGCTCCAAAAGATTAAAACTTATTCGGAACTATTATCATTTAATAGTTTTAAAGAACGATTTGAATACTTAAAGCTCAGCAGTATAGTTGGTGATGAAACTTTCGGATCAAAGCGATGGCTGAATCAAAGATTTTATCATTCATCCGAATACCTTCGCTTTCGTCGTCAAATAATTTTAAGGGACAACGGATGCGATCTCGGTGTCGATGGTTTTACAATCTACGGACCTATAATCGTTCACCATATTAATCCAATTACATATGATGACATCTTAGAAAGGCGCCCGTGTATAATAGATCCCGATAACGCAGTATGTGTTTCTATTGAGACGCATAGAGCTATTCACTATAGCGATATAAGTATTGTTCAAACAGGACCGATCATTCGACAAAAGAATGATACTTGTCCTTGGAAGTAAAGGAGGTAACATGCTAAAAACTTTTATGGAAGATGAGAAACTTGAAATCGAAAATGAAGAGGCTTTAGAAGAGCCGATCACAAATGAAATCGATGTTTACTCTGCAAGAGCAAAAGTGGCTCTCAGAATAAGGGTGAATCCAAGCACCAACTCAGAAGTAATCAGAATTTTGTACGCAGGCGAGACTGTATCAGTTGTTGACGACCCAACACTTGTCGATTGGGTATGGGTTGTACTTGGAAAGGTTGAGGGTTATTGCATGCGCGAATTCTTAGAAAGGATAGAAAATGAATGATAGTATTTTATTATCGATTAAATCTCTCCTCGGGTTGTCAGATGATTACGATGCCTTTGATTCAGAAATACTTATGCACATAAATAGTGCGATTTCAGTTGTTTCGCAATTGGGAGTTCCTATTGCCGATGGCTATATCGTAACAGGTCCTGAGAGTAAGTGGAGTGATGTAATTCCTCCGAACACAAATTTGGAGATACTTAAAACATTAATATTCTTCAAGACTAAGAAAGCTTTTGACCCTCCGCAAAACGGAACTGCCATGTCTGCATTGGATTCTCAAATCAGTGAATTAGAGTGGAGGGTTAATGTGGAAGTTGATACAGGAGGAGGAACTATATGAATGTACTTTGCCACCATGGGATCAAAGGTATGCGATGGGGAATAAGACGAACAAAAAAGCAACTTGATCGAGCAGCAGGAAGAACCGCGAAGTCTAAATTGTCAAGTGATAAAACTAACGACCCTAAAAGTCTTTCCGATGACGAACTAAAAAAAAGAATAAGGCGACTTCAAGATGAAAAGACGTATCGAGATCTTTTGAAAAGCGAGCAGCAGCCAAAACTTTTCGACGGGAAGAAATTTGTCGTTTCGGTTCTTGAGCAATCAGGACAGAATATTGCCAAACAAGCAACAACGTATGCTATGGGCGCAGCAGTCAACAAAATGTTTGGGCAAAACATAGTCAATCCTAAGAAAGGACAGAAGGATTAAATAAAAATGGCATTATCAAACACAGCCGTCCCTAAATACTACGGCATGTTTCGAGATGCCGTGCTTAGAGGCGAAATCCCAGTATGTGAAAACATCTCAATGGAGATGAATCGAATAGATGATCTTATTGATAACCCCGGCGTTTGGTACGATGACCAAGCTGTCGAGGGTTTTGTTCGTTTTTGCGAGAATGAATTGACATTAACCGACGGAAGCGAACTGCATTTGCTAGATACATTCAAGCTATGGGCAGAACAAATATTTGGATGGTATTACTTTGTTGATCGTAGCGTATATGAGCCTGATCCGGAAGGACGAGGCGGACGATACATTACCAAGACTATTAAAAAGCGATTGATTACAAAGCAGTATTTAATCATAGCAAGAGGTGCTGCCAAATCAATGTATGGATCATGCATACAGAATTTTTTTCTGAACATAGATACGACTACGACCCATCAGATAACCACCGCACCAACTATGCGACAGGCAGAAGAAGTTATGTCACCAATTCGTACCGCGATAACAAGATCGAGAGGGCCTTTGTTTAAGTTTTTGACTGAGGGGAGTTTGCAGAATACGACAGGTTCCAAGATAAATCGGCAAAAACTTGCAGCTACTAAAAAGGGAATAGAGAACTTTTTAACCGGTTCACTTTTAGAAGTTCGTCCTATGAGTATAGATAAGCTCCAAGGTTTTAGACCTAAAGTCACAACGATTGACGAATGGCTTTCCGGCGATATTAGAGAAGATGTCGTCGGAGCAATTGAGCAAGGTGCATCGAAAATGGACGACTACTTGATTATAGCTATCAGTTCGGAAGGTACAGTCCGTAACGGAGCAGGCGATACAATCAAAATGGAGTTGATGGACATACTGAAAGGCGATTACGTCAATCCTCATGTCTCCATATGGTGGTACAAGCTGGATAGTCTTGACGAAATTAATGACCCGAGTAAATGGGCAAAAGCAAATCCGAACTTGGGCAAAACGGTTACATATGAAACATATCAGTTGGATGTTGAAAGGGCCGAAAAGAATCCTGCAGTCAGAAACGATACGATTGCTAAGAGGTTCGGAATTCCGATGGAAGGGTACACATATTACTTCACGTATGAAGAAACCCTGCCTCATCGCAAGCGTGACTTTTGGCAGTTACCATGTTCTCTCGGAGCCGACCTATCCCAAGGCGATGACTTTTGTGCATTCACGTTTTTATTCCCATTATCAAATGGTCGATTTGGCGTAAAGACTCGAAATTATATTACTTCTAGAACCCTCACAAAACTACCAGCAGCCATGCGTTACAAGTACGAGGAATTTATGAATGAAGGAAGCCTTGTGGTTTTGGAAGGAACCGTATTGGATATGATGGAGGTTTATGATGACCTTGATGAGCACATTATCAAGAACGAATACGACGTAATTTGTTTCGGGTACGATCCATATGGAGCCCAAGAATTTGTTACTCGGTGGAACAGTGAAAACGGAGAGTTCGGAACTGTTAAAGTTCCACAGGGGGCTAAAACAGAGTCGATTCCTTTGGGAGAGATTAAAAAACTTTCAGAGGATCGGCTTTTATTATTTGACGAGGAGCTTATGAGTTTCGCTATGGGAAACTCCATCACAATGGAGGACACAAATGGAAATCGTAAGTTACTTAAAAAGCGATATGCCGACAAGATCGATGCTGTTGCAGCATTGATGGACGCATACATAGCTTATAAACAAAACAAAGATGCATTTTAATAGGAGGTACGAATGGGTGTTGTAGACAGGATTCAACATGCATGGAACGCATTCTTAAACAGAGACCCGACATTATCATATTCGAATTTTGGATATGGAAGTTCGTATAGACCAGACCGACCTAGATTTAGTAGAGGAAACGAAAGATCTATAGTCACTTCAGTCTATAATCGAATAGCTTTGGATGCCGCAGCCATAGACATTAAGCATGTACGTTTAGATGACAATGACAGGTACAAAGAAACGATAGATTCTGATCTAAATTATTGTCTCACAACTGAAGCCAACATAGATCAAACGGGACGGGCGTTTATTCAGGATGCGGTCATGTCAATGCTCGACGAAGGTTGTGTAGCTTTAGTGCCGACAGATGCTGACTTTGATCCATCAACAAAAGATGTTAGCAGCTATAAAATTTATACGATGCGCACAGGCAAAATTCTTGAGTGGTTCCCAAAACACATTCGAGTTTCTGTATATAACGAGAATTTAGGAAGACGACAAGAAATTGTTCTTCCAAAGAAAACGGTTTCTATTATAGAGAATCCGTTATATTCAGTCATGAATGAACCAAATTCAACATTGCAACGATTAATCAGAAAATTAAATTTGCTGGACTATATCGATGAACAATCTGGATCT
The DNA here is from genome assembly GCA_934663885.1 of uncultured Tidjanibacter sp. Lineage (GTDB taxonomy): Bacteria > Bacteroidota > Bacteroidia > Bacteroidales > Rikenellaceae > Tidjanibacter. Next base: position 9,855 of record CAKUKW010000031.1, on the reverse strand, counting down.
GGGAAGCTTGATTTAATTATTCAGTTACCTTATGTAATTAAGACACCCGCAAGACAAAATCAGGCAGAAGCTAGAAGAGCTTCAATAGAACAACAGCTAACAGGAAGCAAGTATGGTATAGCATATACCGATGGATCAGAGAGAATAACTCAGCTTAATCGACCAGTCGAAAACAACCTACTTAAACAGATTGAGTATTTAACGAGCATGCTATTTAGCCAGTTAGGATTATCACAATCTATTTTGGATGGTTCTGCAGATGAAAAGACTATGCTGAATTATTATAACAGAACGATTGAACCGATAATCTCAGCCATATCCGATGAGATGAAACGAAAGTTTTTAACTAAAACAGGAAGAACGCAAGGTCAATCTATAGAATACTATAGAGATCCGTTCAAACTCGTTCCTATTAATAACATGGCTGAAATTGCTGATAAGTTTACTAGAAATGAGATAATGGCTTCAAATGAGATTCGACAAATTGTAGGGCTTAAGCCGTCTGATGATCCAAAAGCCGACGAACTTCGAAACAGCAATTTAAAAACATCCGAGTCAGAGGTTCCAAAGAATATAGTCGAGGAGGAGGTTTATGAACAACGATAATTATTTGCAGCATTACGGTGTTATGGGAATGCGATGGGGAATTCGACGTGCCGAAAAAACTCTAAGCAGTTCAAAAAGTACTGCCGAAAAGAAACAAAAGGCAGTTGAATCGCTCAAGAAACATCGCGAAAAGGCAACCAAGAAGATTGACAAGCTGCAAAAATCGCATGCAAAACTCGCAAAAAGAAGAGATGCCAATACGGTGAAGACCGATGTAAAAGCGCAGTCGCTTCGAAAAAAAGCATCCGTAACAAGAAACAAAGCCTATGGCTTCTTTGTTTCTAAGAAAAGAGCGGATCGGCTTTTGTATAAAGCTAATAAATTAGACGCCAGAGCTGACGTTCTCGTTCAAAGTTCAAATAAGGTTAAAACTAACATTAAAAAGAACGAAAAGATCCAAGAGATGTTTAATGCTGGCGTCAGCAATATTGATAAGGCATTGGTTGCAAAAGGGAAATTAGCAGCCGGTGCTAAGTAAGGAGGAATAATTCAAAATGGAGAAATTTGATTTTAGTGGATGGGCAACCAGAGCTAACATTCGGTGCTCCGATGGCAAAACAATTCTTAAAGATGCATTTAAGGAATGCAGTGGGAAATCTGTTCCTCTCGTGTGGAATCATCAGCACAACGACGCTATGAATGTGCTCGGGCATGCACTACTTGAAAACCGAGAAGACGGTGTCTATGCATATTGTTCATTAAATGACACCGAGCAGGGTCGTAATGCAAAGCTGTTAGTTGAAAATGGCGACATTACGGCTCTTTCTATTTACGCAAACAAACTTCGGCAGGCAGGTTCAAAAGTTGTTCACGGAGCTATTCGTGAAGTCAGCCTTGTAATCGCTCCAGCCAATCCGGGGGCGTGTATCGATTCCATCATCTGCCATGGTGAAGAAAGCGAAGAGGAAGCTATTATTTATAGCGGAGAGCCTTTGGAATTATCGCATTCCGATGAAGAAAAGAAGAAAGACGATGGGGAAGATATGGATGGAGATAAACAGACAGTTCAAGATGTTATTGATTCAATGACAGAAGAACAGCAAAATGTTATGTATGGTATGGTCGGCGAAGTTATGGAAGCCGCCGGAATTGAATTTGATGAAGATGGCAATATTGTCGAAAAAGAAAAAGGAGGAGACGATTCTATGAAACACAATGTATTCGAGAACGATAACAAGGAAAATACTCTTAGCCACGCTGAGCAGCTTGATCTTATTAACGAGGCGAAGCGATATGGTTCTTTTAGAGATTACTTCTTAAGCCACAGCGAGGAATACGGAATCGAAAATATCGATTACTTATTCCCTGAGGCTAGAACTCTTAATGGAATCCCCGAATTTATTAAGAGGGACACCGGTTGGGTGGATAAGGTTCTCGCCTCTGTGCATCACACTCCGTTCTCTCGTATTAAGTCTGTCTTTGCGAACATTACGGAAGATGAAGCGAGAGCCAAAGGTTACTTAAAAGGGAACCTCAAGAAAGAAGAAGTGTTCGCACTGCTTAAGAGGACGACAACTCCTACTACTGTTTACAAAAAGCAGAAATTGGATAGAGATGATGTTGTAGACATCACAGATTTCGACGTTATCTCTTGGCTTAAGGCTGAAATGAGAATGATGCTGAATGAGGAATTAGCAAGAGCATATCTGATTGGCGATGGAAGACTTGCGTCAAGTGACGACAAGATCAATGAGCAGAACATCAGACCGATCGTAACTGACGCAGAACTGTACTCTGTAAAGAAGAAAGTTACTATCGGTACCAGCGCTACTGATAACGATAAAGCAACCGCATTCATCAAAGCAGTAGTCAAAGCTCGTAAGGATTACAAAGGATCTGGAAACCCGACTCTCTTTACAACAGAAGATATGATCACGAATTGCCTGCTGCTCACCGATACTACTGGCAGAGACCTGTATACCGATGAAGCTCAACTGGCGAAGAAGCTGAGAGTTAAGGAATTGGTTCCGGTTCCTCCAATGGAAAATGCAAAGGGTGCTGAAGGAGGAGCATTACTTGGCATCATGGTTAACATGGCGGACTACAACGTTGGTGCAGATAAAGGTGGAGAAGTAAATTTATTTGATGACTTCGATATCGACTACAACCAGCAGAAATACTTAATTGAAACAAGATGCTCTGGTGCTCTTGTTAAGCCTTATTCCGCGATTGTTTTCGAGCAGGCTGATGCGTAATTTATGTTAGGAGGGCTAAATAATGAAATTAGATAGACTTTTTAAAAGAGCAGAAGACAAGAATGTAGCAGCTACATATGTGTATGTAAAAGCTGGGGAAACTTATGCCTACGCGGATTCTGCATGCAAGACTAAAATCGATGCCGCAACCCTCGAAAATTTATTTGAGAAGGGGATGCTCATTGTCGACGCCGGTGCTAAGTACATCCCTGCGACCTGCAAGGTAGCTAGTGGAACTGCTACAGTCACTTATGTTACTATTGGTGCATCCAACGCAGCTACTTTGAAGTCGATCACTTCTGCTGCTCAGTAGGGTGATATAAATGGCTAAGTTTTATGGCGAAATAGGATACATAATAACGGTCGAGCAGCGTCCCGGCGTATGGGTTCCTAAAATTACGGAACGTTTATACAAAGGCGAATTGATTCGTAATACGAAGAAGCTTCAAGGAGTTGATAAGGTAAATGATGACATCAACATTGCTAATGACATCAGTATTTTAGCCGATCCATTCGCCTATGAAAACTTCCATTCGATGCAGTATGTTAAATTCATGGGGACGAAATGGAAAATAACCGGAGTAGAGGTTCAATATCCGAGATTACTATTAACTCTTGGGGGTGTTTATAATGGGAACTAGGATAGATCTTCATAAGATTCTTTGCAAGACTCTTGGGAGCAATCATGTGTATTATCAGCCCCCGGAAAACGTCAAAATGGAGTATCCAGCAATAGTTTACTCTAGAGAAGACATCCGAGGCGATTATGCTGATAATCGGATTTATAATAAACGACACTTTTATGAACTTCTGGTTATTGATTACGACCCAGATAGCAACATTGTGGAGAGGGTGGCGTCGCTGCCTTCTTCCCGTTTTTTAAGACATTATGTCAGTGACAATCTGAATCATGATGTCTTTTTACTTTATTATTAGGAGGAAACAACATGGCAAAACTTGTATGGGATAAAATTGGCGAACGCTTTTATGAAACGGGCGTTGACCATGGTGTACTTTATGTTCAGGCTAATGGCGCATACCCAAAAGGCGTGGCGTGGAATGGCTTGACATCCGTTAGCGAATCTCCATCTGGAGCTGAGGCATCTCCATTCTATGCTGACAATATTAAGTATCTTAATCTCACATCTGTCGAAGAATTCGGCGCGACAATCGAGGCGTACACATATCCGGATGAATTCGAGGAATGTGATGGTTCCGCAGAATTAGCGGCTGGTGTTAAGATTGGTCAGCAGAAGAGAAGTGCATTCGGTCTTTGCTATAGAACAAGAGTCGGAAATGATACCGATGGAGATGAAAAGGGTTATAAGCTTCATTTAGTTTATGGGGCAGTTGCAGCTCCATCTGAAAGAAACTATCAGACAGTAAATGATTCTCCGGAACCTATGACTTTATCTTGGAGTATTACAACAACTCCTGTAGAAGTCACAGGTAAAAGACCGACATCTTGTTTGATTATTGATTCCAGAACTGCAGATCCATCTAAGCTGGCCGCTTTAGAAGACATCTTATATGGTAAAGATGGCGAGACCGGAACCGCAACAGAACCTAGACTTCCATTACCTAACGAAATCGCAACAATGTTTTCTGCTGGTTAAACATTACATCTATGAGGCTCTTATAAAACAGAGCCTCTTTTATTTTTTATTCGCGAAAGGAGAAACGAAATTATGTTAAAAAAGACCATTACTTATACTGACTACGATGGAAATTCAAGAACCGAGGATTTCTGGTTCAACTTGTCAAAGGCAGAGATTATCCGTTTAGAATTCAGTGAATCTGGAGGTATGGAGAAGCTGCTTAATAAAATGATCGCAGAGCAAGATTCTAAGAAATTAATGAACATGTTTGAGACATTGATCTTGACGGCATACGGAGAAAAATCCGGAGACGGAAAACGCTTTATTAAATCTGAAGAATTGTCTACCGCTTTTAAGCAAACTGAAGCATACTCCGAGCTCATTGTTGAGTTATTAAGCGACGAAAAAGCAGCTTCGGAATTCGTCAACAAGGTTATGCCACAGATCCCCGCAGAGAATAAAGTGGCGGTTCCTGCAAACTAATCGAGAAGAGGTGAGAGAATGCTTCGAATTACAATCCCAGAGTTTGAAATTTTCGATGAAGTCAAAGAGGAATTCATTTACATAAAATCTCAAACCTTGCAGCTTGAGCATTCTCTCGTCGCAATTTCAAAATGGGAATCCAAATGGCATAAACCCTTTCTAGGGACAGAGGAAAAAACACAGGAAGAAACGCTTGACTATATCCGATGCATGACCATCACTCAGAATGTAAACAAGTTTGTGTATTTGGGGCTCACAAATGAGTTGTTGTCTCAAATAACAGATTACATAGGGGATAGTCAAACCGCAACATGGTTCAGGAATGATGGCTCGAACGCAAATAACGGAGAGATAGTTACAAGCGAACTTATATATTATTGGATGATTGCTCTTGGTATTCCTTCCGAATATCAAAAGTGGCATCTTAATCGTTTACTTACATTAATACGAGTATGCAATGTTAAAAACGCCCCTCCGAAGAAAATGAACAGCAGGGAGATTGCAAGACGCAATTCCGAAATCAATAAAGCTCGAAGGGCTAAATGGAATACTCGAGGATAAATGGAGGAAAAAAGAAAGCTACAGCAAATAATGACCGGCGTATCAAGAGATATGTTCGACCGATGATGTTGCAAAGGAAGTCCTTTCCGGAAAGTGGGGGAATGGTTTTGCAATGAAAAAGAAACTTACTGATGCCGGATACGATTATGACAAAATTCAGAAACGAGTTTGTGAACTTTCGTAAGGAAATATCATGATTAGATTTGAACAAAAAGGTGACTTCTCTAAAACAAGAAATTTGTTAAAGAGAAACCAAAAACTTGATTATTTAGCCGTTCTTGACAAATTCGGGAGTATCGGAGTAGATGCTCTATCTGCAAATACTCCAGTAAGAACCGGTCTTACTGCGAATTCGTGGGGGTATGAAATCGTTAAGGAAAAAGGATCGTACGCTATATATTGGACGAATTCCAATGTAAACAATGGCGTTCCAATAGCTGTAATTTTACAGTATGGACATGCTACAAAGAATGGCGGATTTGTTCAAGGTCGTGATTATATCAATCCTGCTATTCAACCAATATTCGATAAAATTGCAAGTGATGCGTGGAAGGAGGTGCTTGGTTAATGAGTAGCTCAATCGACCAACGGATTGTCAAAATGGAATTTGATAATCGCCAGTTTGAGAGCGGTATTAAAACTAGTTTGTCATCATTAGACCGACTCAAGCGAAGTTTAAACTTAAGTTCGTCAGTAAAGAACTTAAATGCTCTTAAGAAAGCTGGGGATTCGTTTCAATTAGCACAACTTCAAAGCACGGTAGAGCAGCTGTCAGCCAAATTTTCTAAACTTGGTGTCATAGGAATGACTGCATTGCAGAACATAACTAATTCTGCTGTAAATGCCGGCAAAAGAATGATCAAGGCTTTGACTATAGAGCCCATCACAACTGGTTTTCAGGAGTATGAAACCCAGATTAATGCAACGCAAACTATTTTAGCAAATACGCAAAAAGAAGGCGCGACGATTAAAGATGTTAACAAAGCTCTTGACGAACTGAACAAGTATGCCGACTTAACAATTTATAACTTCACAGAGATGACGAGAAACATCGGTACGTTTACAGCAGCCGGTGTTAAACTAGACACTTCTGTAAATGCAATTCAGGGTATTGCCAACTTAGCTGCGGTGTCTGGCTCAACATCTCAGCAAGCATCAACCGCAATGTATCAGCTTTCGCAAGCATTAGCTTCCGGTACTGTTAAACTCATGGACTGGAACTCAGTAGTTAATGCTGGTATGGGCGGTCAAGTGTTCCAAGATGCTTTAATGGAAACTGCTCGTGTTCATGGTGTTGCAATAGACTCCATGATAAAAAAAGAAGGATCATTCAGAGAAACTTTACAGCATGGATGGCTTACTTCCGAAATCCTTACCGAAACATTGCAGCATTTTACTACGTTCACAGACGAGTATAACGAGAAAACTCTAAAAGCGCAGGGCTATACTGACAAGCAAATAGCAGCGATTAAGAAGATGGGTATAACGGCGACTGACGCTGCTACAAAGGTTAAGACATTTACACAGTTATGGGACGTTCTTAAAGAAGCCGCACAATCCGGTTGGTCACAAAGCTGGAGAATTATTGTTGGCGACTTTGAACAGGCTAAATCAACCTTGACAGAATTCTCGGATGTTCTAACAAATGTTATAAACGAATCATCTCAAAGTAGAATAGATCTTTTGAATTCGGGTCTATCTTCCGGATTCGAGCAGATGCTTAGTATGGGAATTGCGGATCGAGAAGGGTATATTGAGTCAATAAAGAAGGTTGCAAAAGAACATGGCGTCGCAGTCGACGATATGATAAAAAAGTCTGGCTCTTTTGAAGATTCACTCAAAGAAGGATGGCTCACTTCTGATATATTGAAAGAATCTCTTGTTAAACTTACGAAAAAAACTGAAGGATACAGCGAGAAGCAGCTTAAGAATCTAGGTTACACGGAAGAGCAAGTAGCCGCGTTAAGCAAGCTAAATGAAGAAGTTCAAAATGGAAGTATAAACGTCGATGAATTATCTCAAAAGATAGGGCGAATGTCCGGAAGAGAGAATTTAATGAAATCTCTCATGAACGTTTTCCAAGGATTATTAAGTATAATCAAACCTATAAAAGAAGCGTTCACTGACATTTTTCCGCCTATGACCGGCGAGCAGTTATACAATATCACCGCTGCTATTCAAGAGTTTACGTCAAAGCTTATTATCAGCGAGAATACCGCGAACAAGATAAAAGGTGTGTTTAGTGGTTTGTTTTCAATGATAAAACCGTTTATCGTAGTTTTAAAATTTATAATAAAAAGCGCAGCGGTTCTAATATCATCAATCGCTCCACCATTAATAAACGCTATTACAACGATTCTCGGATATGTTGGTTCTTTACTAACTAAAATACAAGAGCTTTGGAAACTCGAAGATATTTACAATTACTTATACCGAAACGCAGCAAAGCTTTCCCAAAAAGTTTCAGAGGGACTCGCTTTGCTTGGCGAGTTCTTTGGCTATTTAACTAAAACAGTAACCGGTGTTGATGTCCGAAACTTCGAGGAAGTTGAGGCGGTGCTTGAGGCATTGACCAAACGGTTGAAAAAGCTGAGAGACACTATTATAGAGGTAGTAAAAGCTCTTGTAAAAGGAAAACCGGAAACAAGTTCGACCGTTAAGGATCTTCAGAAAGGATTTAATAAACTTTCTAGTGATTCCGCGACAGCGGTTAATAAAATAGTTGAGTTTGCGAAAAAGGTTAAAGCGTTCTTCGCGCCAGCCATCAAGTCAATCAAAAGCGCTTTCACTGGCGTCACAATTACGGACCTTATTGGCAGCGGATTATTAACAGGCATCTTTGTAGCATTCAAGAAACTTACCAAAGAGGTTGGTGGGTTCGGAGATGCTATAAAAGACGTATTAGGTGCCGCACAAGGAGCATTGGAATCCTACCAGAATACTTTGAAAGCAAATACTTTACTTAAAATCGGTATTGCGGTCACCGCGCTTGCAGTTTCACTATCCCTATTGACGACTATCGACAGTGCGAGATTAAAAACCGGTTTAATTGGCATTTCGGTTCTTCTTGGAGAAGTGGTTGGTATACTTTGGTTGCTTAGCTCCGACATGATGAAACTTGATTTCGCAAAAACAAGCAAAGCTGCACTTTCAATGGTTATCTTATCCGTAGCAATTTCAACTCTTGCGGATGCTTTAGCTAAGTGCAAGGAATTCCAAGAATGGGATAAGACTTGGCCTGCTTTGGCGGCTATGATTACCTTAATGTCTAGCTTAACAGGAACAGCAATAGCGCTTGGCAAATGGGGAGGAAATACCGATATTGTAAAAGCTTCGGTCGGCATTCTCATATTTGCATTTGCTATAAAAAAGCTTGCTACATCGATCAAAACGTTTAGCAAACTTGATTCTTCCGAAATAAAAAAAGGTTTATTCACTTTGGCGGCGATGCTTACTGAAATTTCATTATTTATTCGCTTAACAGAATTGTCCAATCTGAAAGATGCTAAGAAGAACATTATTGAAATCGCGGTGTCTATGATTATTTTGTACCAAGCAGTTAAGTTGTTCGGTACTATGGAACCAACTGCCTTGATACAAGGATTAACCGTAATAACCACTGTTATGGGTGCTTTGGTTATCACTTTACAAGGGATGAGTGGACTCAATATTGCCGGCACTTCCAGAACAATTTTAGCTCTGGCTTTCGCAATAACAGCGTTAACTATACCAATATCTATATTGGGGCATATGAAATTATTCACACTTGCTAAAGGATTAATCTCACTCGGAGCAGCTTTAGGCATGTTCTCGATTGCTATAGGAATCATGAAAGGAGCCAGCGGTAACCTTGTCGGTGTGGCACCAGCATTGCTCGCAATGACTGTCGCATTGACTGCTTTGGCAATCCCAATCAAGATATTCGCATCGATGTCCTTGATTTCAATTGCTGTCGGATTAGGTGCTATGTTTACAAGCCTTATGGTCCTGGCAGCCGGTGCACAATTAGTATCTGGAGCATCAATCGCCTTAGCCTCATTGGCTAAATCAATCCTGGCAATCGGCTTAGGTGCTCTTGGCGTTAGCTTGGCTATAGGCGCTATAACCGTTGCTCTTGTTACTTTGGCTACTCTTGGAGCAGGTGGAATTGCAGCAATTTTGGCTTCTTTAACTGGATTGCTCTATGGCTTAACTGCTATGATGCCGCTGGTCGGGAAGTTTTTAACGGCACTTATTTCAACAGTGCTCAAAACGATAAAAGACACCGGCCCATTACTTATCGAAACTGTGATCACGCTAATAGATGGTCTTATAACCGCGGTCGCGAATCATGCCGAGTCCATTGTTAAAGGACTTATCAAAGTTGCTTTTGCGATAATAAAAGCTTTTTTGAGTATCCTTTGCGAGTATGT
>CAKUKW010000030.1 GCA_934663885.1 uncultured Tidjanibacter sp. | reverse complement strand
GTCCGGTTGATAAAGCGGGAAAGTTCTTCTCTGCCCAAACCTAACTGTTCGGCCAGCGTGGTCAGCTTCAGCTCCGTGTCCAGATAGGGCTTTTCTTTCCGGAAATAAGCGTCGAAATCCTTTTTTGACATGCTCTTTACCGCCGTCCGTCCGGGCGGGGGCACGTTGGCATCCGCCTCCCCGACGTCGGGTACGGGAATCTCCACGACAGGCGGCAGGACGGGTTTCTTCTTCGGTTTCGGCTTCGGCTTCGCTTCCGGCGGCGGATAGTTGTGCCGCTGGAGGTTGTTGAGCAGGATAAGCTCCATGCCGACTATCGCTATCACCGTAGGGGCGAGGAACCACCAGGCCGAGTAGGTCGCTTCCAATGACGTTGCAAGCGCGGCGGCCGGATGCACCCACGCGATACAAATCAATGTCATCATGACGTAGACCCAGCGCAGGCGGTAGCGGGCATTGCGCCGTTTGCTTACCGGCAGCGAACGCCGGTAGCGGCGCAGCCGGAGAAGCGACAATATCAGGTAGCTGCCCACAAACAGCACCTCGGCGGACATTACGCTGGCGAAGACGCGGGAGAACAGGGGCCACTCCGGGTTAAGCGCCCGGAAGCCCTTTACGATACCCAGCGGCACCTCGAACGGCACGAACGGCATCCAGACGGCAAGCACGGCGGGGATGATCAGGGGAAGTATGATATGTACGCGCGGAAAGCGCACCTCCTTTGTTCCGGAGGTCATTTTGAAGACGATATAGTAGAACGCCACGCCCGAACAGGTATGGCAGGCGTATATCAGCGGCTCCAGCGCCGTATAGAGCTCGGGATACCATTTGTAGAACAGCCGCCCGAAGTACATGCCCGTGAAACAGAGGAACCAGACGAGCGCCCCTTTCTGCACGGCCCTTTCCCGCCTGCCGTAATTCTCCCGGAGCAGCATCGCCATATAGGCGGCGCAGCAAAGGGAACTGATTATTGCCAACCAGACTACCGAAACTACTATGAATGCCGAAACTTCCAAAATCAGGCTATTTTTCGCCAAAAGTAATGAAAACTTAGGAAATAAGTGTAAAAAAATAGCCCAATCACGATTTGTCGTCAAAGATTTATACGATCTGCGTGTCCTTTTCGGAAGATAAGCCATAAATTTGCAGACCGGCTTATCTGTTTTTGTTTCCGATCCTGTAAAATCAGGTTTCGGGGCGAAAAGGAACAAACGGTAATTTGTAAAACAGTCAAAATTGAATATAAAAGTTATGTGGCGTGAACGTGTTAAAATGTCTTATATGTTTGGAGAATTGAAGAATTCTTCTAAACACACACACACACACACACACAATCGCCTCGCGCGTCAAGATAATAAATCTCCTCTATATATTAAAGGGTTACGCCATTCGGATAACCCGGAAAAACTTACAGAAAACATACGATTACCCAAGGCGCCGATGTCACGACAGACACCGGCCGACCCTGTTTTGCTTCTGCACGCCACAAGCGGCAGGCATGGCCCCGCTATGTCCACTGCCTGCGCCGCCTGCGGATATAAATATGAGAAACCAATAAAAAACAAGATATGAGAACATTCAATAAACTTCTGTTGACCGCCCTGCTGGGCGTATTCACGATCACCGGGGCTTTTGCCCGGACTGCCGACGAACAGCCGGAGGAGAGAGAGGTAACTTTCCGTTTCGTTCCCGGAAAAGATATGTTTTACATCCCATACGGCGGGAACGGCGCGGAACTCAGCCGCCTGTATTCGCTCGTGGATGAATACCGGGCGGAGATAACCGCAGGCAGGATGCCTGTCTATGTGGACGGGTATTGCGCTTCACTTGAAAATCGCGAGGACAACCTGCGGACGGCGGCAGTGCGCTCCAACCGCGTCAAATCCGAACTGATTACCCATAAGGGGCTTATCGAGGGCAACTTTATCACGAAAAACCATGCGGCGGCTTATACGGCTCCGGACGGAACGAGCCATAAGGATATGGTAGTAGTTACGCTGCGTGTTCCGGTAAAAGCCGTTCATCCGACATACGAGTTGAACGAGGCGGAAAAGCAGCGGGCGCGTGAACTGGAAGAGGAGGCCCGGCGTGAACAGGAAGCCCGCGAGCGTGCCGAGGCAGAAAGAGCGCGTGAACAGGAAGAAAAGGAACGCGCCGAGCGAGAGCGCATAGAGCGCGAACAGGCGGAACAACAGCCTCCGGTTATCACCGAATGCGAACCGCCCCTGCCGGTAAAACCCTACTGCTTCGCGGTAAGGACGAACCTGCTCTACGACGCTTTCCTGCTGCCGACCCTCGGCGTAGAGTGGCGCGTGAACCGCAATGTAGGTATCAAGCTGGACGGCAGCCTTTCGCATTGGGGCGACGAAAAGGGCAAGGTGCAGAAGATATGGCTCGTAAACCCCGAAATACGCTGGTACCTGTTGGATAACAAACGCTTCTATCTTGGAGCCGGAGCCAATTTCGGCCGGTACAATATATATAAAGGAATGGTTGGCAGCCTGTTCTCCAGCGATACCGGCTACCAGGGCAAGCTGTGGGGTGCGGGACTGACCGTGGGCTATCAGCTATACCTCTCCCGCAGTTTCTCCGTGGACTTCAACCTCGGATTGGGCTATACGAATCTCGAATACGACAGCTTCACGATAAGCAATGAAACGCGGGTATATAAGGACAGAGACAAGTCGAAAGACTTTTGGGGGCCAACACAGGCGGGTATCAGCCTCGTATGGACAATCGGGAAGTGAAAAACGAAGAGTGAAAAATTAAAGACAATATATATATGAGAACGAAATCATTTATAGCAGCCATTGGCGCCGCACTCCTGCTGGGAAGTTGCGATACAAAAGACCCGATCCATGAAACCGACCACCCTGAAAAGGCGAAGATAACGGTTACAACGGACTGGAGCGAGATAGGGAAAGAGATAACAAAACCGTCGGAATATATCGCCGCCTACGGCAGCGAGAAACTGACGGCGGACAAGGACGAATACACCTTTCCGAACCTGCTGGAAGAGGGCAGCTACACGGTTTACTTCTACAACGAAGCGACCGGAATAACGGTGGCAGGCTCCCAGGCGAAAGTAAATACGGCGGCGGCTCCGGCGGGACAGAGCGGCGCGTTCGTGGAACCGGCACCCGGATGGCTGTTCACCGGGAAGCTGGAAGCCGAAGTAAAAAAAGACACGCACCACCGCTTCGACGTAAAAATGGCGCAACAGGTGCGACAACTGACGCTGGAGATAGAACCCACGGGCAGCGCTGCCGGTAATATAGCGGGCATAACCGCCTCGCTTTCGGGCGTTGCCGGAAGCTACGATATGGCGGACGGAACGCACGGCTCGCCCTCGAACGTCGCCCTGAACTTTACAGAAGCTGCGAACGGGAAGTGGACAGCCACAGTACAGTTGCTGGGCGTAACCGGCAGCCAGCAGAAGCTGACGGGCACGATTACCCTTACAGGCGGCTCTCCGGCGGATATGCCTCTGGAAAGCGACCTGACAGCGAAACTTTCCTCGTTCAACGACAACAAGAACGAACCGCTGACGCTGGGCGGAACAATCGTCCAAACCCCCACCGGCTTTACGGCCACGATAACGGACTGGACGAAAGTCGATGGCGGCGACGTGATAGCCGAATAAGGTAAATGGCAGGAATAATAAATTAAAAACAGACAATATGGACAAGAAAAGATTTTTATGGATACTCTCCCTGCCGTTGCTTCTGCTGGGCGGATGCGACAGAGACGGGATAGAGGATGACATTCCGGAAGTACCCGGTAAGGGTGGCGATATTGTTTTCGATATCGGCTTTGCCCCGCAGGGCGGCGACCAAAGCATGACCGGGCCGCAAACACGCGTGGCGACCAGCACGGACTTCAACAGCACATGGGAAGACGGCGATGAAATCGGTGTTTTCGCCGTTGCACATGGCGATCCGCTTGCAGCGTCAGGCAATCCCATCCACAATGCGAAACTGACCTACACGGACGGCGCATGGAGCGGCGAAGCATCTTGGCCTGACAATGTCGAGAAGCTGGATTTCTATGCCTACTATCCTTACGACGCTACGGCGGCCAATCCTACGGCGATAGCTTTTAATGTACAGACCGACCAGAGCACTACTACCAATACGGGCAGCACGGACCAGAGCAACTACAACCTTTCCGACCTCCTGACGGCGAAATCGGATAACGACGGCAGCGGCTACGACAAAACCACCACCGCCGTGCCCCTGACGTTCAGCCACGCCTTGGCGATGGTGCAGGTAAGCGTACCGAGCGGGGGCAAAGGTTTCGGGCCGAGCCCCGACCTGACGGTAAAGCTGCGGGGCGTAAAGGCGGGTGCGGTTGTGAACCTGAACGGGATAGACGCAACCACGCCGGGTAGCGAGATAACAATCTCCGATACCGGCAACGACCCGATAGATATTATCATGCACCGTGTAGAGCAACCGGACGATGAGAATTACGAAACAAGTTACACCTACCGCACCCTTGTTCCGGCACAAGAGATTGTGCAGGGGAATCCCCTTTTCTCTTTCGAGTATAACGGGCAACGGCTGTCTGCAAATAACACGTCCGCTTCGCCGCTGACACTGGCGGGCGGTAATGCGCAAACATTTACGTGCAGCTTGCCACAGCTTGTCCATACAGTGCTTGTTTCCAAGGGAACTTTCCAAATGGGCAGCCCGGACAGTGATGTTTATGCACATGATAGCGAAAAACCGCAGCATTGGGTAAGGCTGACCAATGATTTCTATATAAGTAAATACCAGGTAACCAACGCCCAGTACGCGGCATTTCTTAACGCCAAAGGTATCGGTGAAGATGGCAAAGGCAGCGTAAATTACAATGAAAATGGATCTGCCGTCAATAACACTAAATCCTTAATTTATAAAAGCTCGGACGACCGCGATTGGGGACTGCACTATAATACGGACAAATGGGAGCCTGCGAATGGGTATGAGGATCATCCTGTAATAAATGTAACATGGTACGGTGCAAAAGCCTACGCCGACTGGGTCGGCGGCACGTTACCTACCGAAGCTCAGTGGGAGTATACCTGCCGGGCCGGAACAACCACACCATGGGCAACAGCAACAGGAACAAGCAGCGATTTAAAGGATTACGCATGGTATTTATCAAATACAACACATGAAGTTGGCACAAGGAAAGCCAATCCGTGGGGTCTGTACGATATGTACGGTAACGTGTGGGAGTGGTGTCTGGATCAATGGAGCTATAGTTCCAATTACCCGACCACTACGACAGAGGATACTCCCGAAGAGAACCCACTTGTAATTGAGGGCGATAACCGCATACTGCGCGGCGGCTCCTGTAAGGAGGGCGTTATGTTCATCCGCTCGGCGCAACGGAACTGTTTTGAGCCCGACGAATACGACTACAATATCGGCTTCCGCGTAATATTCCCCGTCCCGTAGACATCGCGTTCTCTTGTCGCCGACAAGGCAACCCCGAGTCAGCGACAAGACGACGTCGAGTCAGCGACAAGACAAACAGCGTTCAGAGAACATATAAAGACATATAGTAATAACAACTTAAAAACAATCAGAACTATGCCATTTTGGAAAAAAATGTTCAACAAGAAACAATCGGTTTACTATCCCCGCGCCATCGTGCAGGGAAAACCCGTAGAAACGGAGACCATCGCCAAAGACCTGGCCCGAATCTCCACAGTAAGCAACTCCGATGTACAGGCCGTGCTGGGCGACATCGCCCCGGTGATGCACACCCGCATGGCGCAGGGCAAGAGCGTACACATCAAAGGACTGGGCTACTTCCGCTACGCGCTCGACACCACGGGAGTGAAAAACCTTGAAGACTTCGACTTCGACAAGCAAGTGAAAGCCGTCCGCGTGGAATTCATCCCCGAACGCAAAAAACAAAGCAGCGGCACCTATACCCGCGCCCTGGTCGACAGCGACCAACTGGAGTGGATAGAGCTTTCGCCCGACACCAAAGATGCAGGCGATGATGATGATGATTACATCGACCCGACCGCATAATTTTTAATATTACACGACAAACGAAAAACAATGTTTAACTCTTTAAAAACAAAGAAAATGAAAGCAAGTAAATTCTTTATGCTGGCAGCCCTCGCGGGCGCAGCGGTATTCACATCGTGCAACAACGACGATGAAGTGACAAACAACGACCCGGTAGCCGTGCAGTTTTCGGCCGCTATCGACGGGCAGGTTGTAGCGAACGGCGCCCCACAAACCCGTGCGGCGGGTACGACATGGGCGGCAAATGACCCTATCGGCATCGTTATGGCAATACATAATCAGATTGCCTATGATCAATTATTTCGCAATAATGCTAAGTACACAACAAAAACAGGCAACGGCATTTTCAACCCAGCCGAAGGGGAAGAACCAATCACTATTCCGGATGGGCAAACTGTTGATTTTTACGCTTACTATCCGTGGAGAGATGACGCAGACTTTAATACGCCTATGGATATAGCGATTGGTACAGCGCAGACGGAAGGTTCACAACCCGGTTTCGATTTTCTTTTTGCGAAAGCTAACAACAACGGCAGCGGATATACTCAATCGGATGGCAACACCATACCTCTTGTCTTCGAACACATGCTATCGAAACTGGTGATGAACGTACAAGCGGGCGAAGGTGTAAGTCCGATATCAAACCTTTCGGTCACCATCAAGGGCATGTATACCAAAAACAAGTTTGATATGACAACCGGAACATGGGGAACGGCAGAGACAAAGGCAAATATCACTCCACGCGCCATTACTCCCGATGCATCCTACGACGCTATCATCCTGCCGCAAGCCTATGCCGCCGGGGATGTAACGGTAGAGTTCGCAATGGAGGGCGATACCTACACATGGAATGTAGGCGAGATGACATTCGCTCCTAAACACAAGTATACGTACACCGTTACCCTGCAAAAATCGGGCGGAGCTACAAGCGTTTCGGTAAACGGAACGATCAACCCGTGGATTCCGGGAACCGGAGGTAATGTAACGGCGGAGCCGGAATAATACATTACATAAAGATTCAAACCTAACCTCCTGCTTCAAGAAAGGAGTATCACCGGCAGGAGGAGATTAACATTTTTGATAATCATTAAAAACAATTCACAATGAAAGAAGAAGAAAATTTCAAGAGAATGCTTGAAACTCGCAAATTAGCGATGAGAAACGAGATTGAAAGAGCCAAAAAATGGTTGAGGCAAATGATAATAAAGGATTTGCCTACGAGGACAACAAACTCGAAGGAGCGTGCGCAATTTCAGCCTGTTGTATTTTATTTGGCGGAACATTGTTTTTTGAATTGAAAGACGATAATGGAAAAAAACAACTTCAATTTGACGGCTCTTTTGGCGGTATTGGTGTTGGAGGTTTTACTGCTTTAGGCTATGCATGGTTTTCTGAAGATGCCGATTGGTTGGTAAACTATTCAAAGAACGAAAAAATATCTTTCCAATTAGTCGGAGGAGGTTTTGGAGCAGGTACTGTAGAAATAACATGGTTTGAAGGGAGTAAGTGGATAGGCTCGGCAGTATGCGGAGGTGCGGCAGCCGGGGGAATGACTGTTATGGGAGAAGGACGGTTTTCCAAGTAATTCGTTTATTGCTTTCAATCCATTAGAAACGGAATAAAAGTTTAAAATGGAAATCAAAGGTAAGCCCTTTTGCTATTCGGCGGGGGCTTACCAAACTATTGGTACTGAAAAGAAAAACGGCACAAACTTAAAAAATGAATAATATCATGATACAAATCCCCCAAAATATAGGGTAAGACTATAACGATATTTTCATTGACCTTATCGGCTGGAAAAGCGGTAAATAATTGAAAGGCTGACAGTCGTTATTTCTTACCGGCATACAGGCAATTCTATATCTGACAAAACCCTCCTGCCATTCGTATGGAGGGTTTTTGTTTTTCCGGTCTGGCCGGTATGCCAGTAGTTGAAATCGATTGATTATAAATATACACAAACCAAAAGATACATGTTATTGAAGGAATTTTTGCAGGAGTTGAAACAGGACACGGAGCATCAGTTGTCGCAGATAGAATCATCCGAGAAAGACGATGTGAAACGGTTGCATGCGTGCGCTGTCGTCCTGCACGGAGCCAATGCGCGTCTGAAAGATTTTATCGTCGGTTATGAATTTGCCGACGAAACAGAGGAGATTGATTTTTTCAAGAACGAAAAGCCCCGTATTTCCTCCAGCTTTATCTATTACTGCGAGGCCTACAACATCGAGATAGAGCGTCCTATCGGCGGGCCGGACGTACAGCGCGACTACCTGCACAGGGTACTGGTCAAGTTACAGGATTACATCGAGTGCCACCAGGATTTTTACAGCTACTACCGGCTGGGGCTATCGGACAACGACACCTATTATTTCACCCGCGACAAGCTGAATATAGGCCGCCACCACCTGGAGCCTATCGTCAGCGAACGGGAACAGCGCTACTCGACCAACGGCGACTATAAACTGGCGCGACTGCAAGCCAACGAAGAACTGGAAATCCTGATAAAATCGAAACTGGACGAACTTGAAATTCCGCGAAACGATGCGCCCCGGCTCTCATGGAATACAAAAAAGAGGTTCCTGATAGAACTGCTGTACGCGCTCGATTCCTTTCGCGCCTTTGGCCGTGTGCCGCTTTCTTTCGTGGCAAAGATCGTCGGAGGCGTATTTGGTGTAAATCTGGACAATATGGCCAGCGAGTTTGCCGAAATGAGGACGCGCGATAACCCGACGCCTTTTCTGGACTTGCTCAAAGAGGCCCTGCTGCAACGCATGAACAAGCTTAATAAAAAGAAATAGCATATACCTAACCTGGGTATATGCTCCCCTCTTTCCCAAAGAACAGTAAATAAGGGCCGGTTTCTGTTCCCGAAAGTTAAAAAACTCAGGAATTTCAGTCTTTTTTCCGGCGCACCCTATTTTTAACGTTTCTCCACATTCCAAGTAAAAGCATCTACAATATTGATTATTAGCGATATATCCGGTTAGCCGCCTATCCCGACACCCTATTTTCCTTTTCATCGTGATCGCATACGTAAGGTCATAAATCCGCTCTGTAACAGCGTATGGCGCCGCCTGCAAAAAAGAATTGCCTAACCCCGATACGGGGACTTGCGATAATCCAGACCTTTGCCGGCACGTAATTAATCAATATGTTTATAGAGAAGGAACATTTCGACAGTTGGATGCAGCGCGTCATGGTACGGTTAGACCGTATCGAAAAGCTGTGCGACCCTGCCTTTAAACCCAACCCCGTATTTAAGATGGAAGGAGAAAAGATGTTGGACAATTTCGAGGTGTGCAAAATGCTGAACATCTCCAAGCGTACCCTGCAACGCTACCGTTCATCGGGCGATCTGCCCTATCAGATGAACAAGCACAAGACCTATTACAGGGAATCGGACGTATTGGAGTTTATCGAACGGAACTTCGATAAATTCCGCAAGATGAATAAGGATAAAGAAGATGAGGATCAGGAGTAAAAAATCCGGTATCGGACTTGCAAAGTTACCAAGATTTGGTAACTTTGCAGAAAATACAGATAATTATGAGCAGCAAAAACACTTCGGTATCGCTTGGAAACTATTTCGACAGTTTTGTCGAGAATAAGGTTTCGCAGGGTCGTTTCAGGAATGCCAGCGAGGTTATCCGCGCCGGGTTAAGGCTTCTGGAAGAGGAAGAAAACCGCGTTACGGCGCTCAGAAGCGCCATACAGGAGGGTCTGGACAGCGGCACGGCGGCGGATTTCAACCCGGCGCAGCATTTGGAGAACCTGAAAGCGGCAAGGGCGAATGGGTAAGTTCCGGTTTACCAACAAGGCGGTCGAGGACTTGTCCGGCATTTGGAATTACACCCTCGAAACGTGGTCGGAGCGTCAGGCCGACCTGTATTACAATATGCTGATCGGTTTGTGCGGCGATATAGCGGACGATCCGCTGAGGCTCGGAAAGCGGTACGAACAGATAGACGGGAATATTTTAGGGTACAGGGCGGCCAGCCATGTGATATTCTACCGCATCCTGTCTGACAGCGAAATAGAGGTGGTCAGGATATTGCACGGGAGTATGGATTTGAAAAACAGGATACGCGAATAATAATTTATGTATGCCGTAAAAAATAGAAGCCGCCGGAATTTTTGAACTCCGGCGGCTTCTTCGTTACAGTTTGATTCCCTTATGCGTGGGAACGTCGGGTTTCGGAGGACTTGCCCCCGCCCCGGCGATGACCACACGCCCGCCGGAGTTATCGGCGAGGTGGCGCAACCGTTCGGGAATATAGGGTTGACTGTTACTTTGCGGTACCGGCTGGCTGTCGTTTCCCTGCCGGGGAGCCTGACGTTCCGGCTGCCGGTAGTCGTCCGGGGATTGCCCTTTATCCTGACTAACCTCGCGTGCAGGCTCTCCCTCGCTGTCTTCAACCGGTTTGAGGGATAGCTGTATCTTGCGGTCTAATTCCGTAAATTCAGCCTTTAACGCGGCCAGCTCCGGCTCTTTGCGCCACGTGCCGCTTACCACCTCCTGAAGCGTGGGAATATCCTTTGCCAACCGCTCGTTCTCCTTTTGGAATTTCTCCAGCGTCGGCTCGATGGTGGAGAGCGCGTTAATGAAATTCTGCGCCGCCAGTCGCGGATCGGCGGCTATGCGACCGTGATTGTAGGAATAGAGATAATCCCCCTCCCCCCGTACATAAAAGCGGTTTTGAACAAAATCCAGCCCGTCTTTCTGGGATTTCTCGCTCTGTACCAACAGGTCGAAACCGTACAGGCTGCCTATCTTTTGGGGTTCCCCGCCCGTGCGGGCCGTCCGGTCGAGGTGGTTCAGGTGCTTGCCGATAAGCTCCATACCGCCACCCTGAACGCCATCCAACCGGATGGGATTCTTGTAGGAACCGTCCTCGTTAAGCTGCACGCGGGCTTTGAAGTTCTCCAAATCGCGCCCGATGCGCTCGATCAACCTGCCATTCTTCGCCGTCTTTTCGGTAATCTCGTCCAGTTTATAGCGGCTGGACGACTTACCGCGCACGAACGCTTGCCGTTCGCTCTCTAAGGTGGTAATCTTCTTTTCCAGCCTTGCCCGTTCCAGCAGTTCGGTATTGCCCGACAGGATGGCGACGTACTCGGAGAAGTTCATGCCCGATTTCTCGTCTATCGCCCCCTCGTCGATGGTGCGCGACCCCAGATTCCCCGTTTTAAGCTGCTGTATAAACAGTTGCTTGTTATGGAGCAGGTTGAAGATATAGGCGTCCAGCGTCTTTTCCACGGCGTACATAACAATATCCACCTTGTTATCCCCGTAGTATTTGGCCACTTCGTTGCCCGTGCGTACCGCCCTGCCGTTGCGCTGGTCGAGGTCGGAGGGCCGCCACGGCTGATCGAGGTGATGGGCCGCCACAGCCCTTTTCTGGGCGTTCACGCCCGTTCCGAGCATCTCGGTCGAACCGAACAGCACACGGATTTTCCCCTCCCGCATATCCTCTATCATCTTTTTACGCTGGTTCTCGCTGCCGGATGCCTCCTGAATAACGCGCACCTCATGGGCAGGGATGCCGTGGTCTTCCACCAGCTTGCGCTTTATCTCGCTGTATATGTTCCACTCGTTCGGCTTGTAAGTGCCCAGATCGCTGAACACGAACTGCGTACCCTTGTATTCGTCATACTTTTTATAATAGGAAGCAATGTTGCGGGCGGCATGGCTGGCCTTGTTGTCGATATCGTCGCCGAAGCGTTCCGGGTCGACCATACGCATATCGAGCGACATCTTCCGGGAATAATTGGTGGCGATAAGCATTTTCGCCTTGTCCTCGTTATCGGTCAGCTTGCCCCGGTAGAGCAGTTCCCCGTCGCCGGTCTTGGCGAACTGCACCAGACGGTCGATAAACTCCCGCTGGTCGGCCGTCGGCGGAATGGTATAGAGTATCTCGTTCTTTTCCGGGCGGTCGATGCCGATGTCTTTGGCCGTGCGGTAATCGGTAATCTCCGAATAGAAAGCCGCCAGTTCCGGCACCTTGATAAAGTAGCGGAACCGCTCTTTCTGCACGACCTCGTTCGTTACCGAAAACTCATAGTCGATGGTTTTCTTGGCGAACACGGCCGCCCATGCGTCGAATGTTTTCAGGTTCTGCCGTTCCAACTCCTGCGGACGGAGATACTTAAAGAGCAGGTACAGTTCCGTCAGACTGTTGGAAATGGTCGTGCCCGACAGGAACGTAGCGCCCAGGTCGCGCCCGGTGCGCTCCTGTATGGTGCGGATGGCGAACAGCATGTTGAGCGCCCGCTGGCTCCCCTCCGGGTTGCCGAGGCCCGCCACCCGGTCGTGCCGGGTGTTGAACGTGAGATTCTTCATCCGGTGGCTCTCGTCTACGTAAATGTGGTCGATCCCCATTAACTTGAAGTCCACCGCATCGTCCTTGCGGGTTTCGATGGCGTGCGTGATGTTTTGCAGCTTGGCTTCGAGGTTGAGCTTGCGGCGGATGCACCCTTTGAGCATGGCGCGGGAAACGCTGTTGCCCTGCGCCTTATATACTTCCAGATTTTCTTCCACGCTGTCGAGTTCGTCCTGCAAAATCTGCTGTTGCAGCTGGGGCGACTGCGGTATCTTGCCGAACTGTTCGTGCGTGAGTATGACTGCGTCCCAGTCGTTGTTTTTTATCTCGCGGAAGATACGTTCCCGGTTTTTCGGGGTAAAATCTTCCTTGCCGGGATAAAGTACCCGCGCGTTCGGATAGGCGGTGCAGAACGTCTTGGCTATCTCGTGGATATTGGCTTTCAAGCCTGTAATCATGACTTTGTTGGCTAATCCGAGCCGCTTTTTCTCCATCGCTCCGCAGCACATAATCAGCGTTTTACCGCCGCCGACCTCGTGGTCGCAGATCCCGCCGCCCAGCATCTTATCCATCCAGATGGCATCCTTTTGGCTCTTGTAGAGGTCTTGGATGCCCAGCCCTTTGAGGTCGAGGCCGGGGAACGTCTGGTGCGAGCCGTCGTACTGCGGGCGCACGAAGCAGTTGAACGTGCGGTTATACAGCCCCGCCAGCCGGTCTTTGAACTCCGGCGACTGGTCGCGCAGCCAGTCGGAAAAACCGTTACGGATTTCGTCTATCCTGGAGTTGGCGAGTTGGATCGCCTGACTGTCGCGTACCTTTACCTCTTTCATCTCCCCGTCGATGAGCTTGCGCACCTTTTTGGTGATGTCGGGCGAGGTGTTTTGCAGGGCGTGTTTCATCAGGTGAATCCCGTTGAATTTGCGGTTTTCGGAATCGACGGCATATTGGTTCATGATTTTTATGTTCCCTCTGCCTTTATTTTCCGCCTTGACGCTATACTCGTCGATATTGGGGGCGTAGGTTATCGTAACCTCCGTATCGAACAGGTGGGATGCGAATTTCTCATAGATACCGCCCGGAATCCACCTTTCACCGAAATTAAAATCGAGGTCGTCGAAAGCGATAGGTTTCGGGGCGGCTTCCCGGAGCGCACCGAGGGATTCCGCTGCCGGGGCGTGTGTGGGGTTATCGCGCAGGAAACGCTCCACACGTCCGGCTTTTTCGATGACGTTCCCGGCGATGTACTTATCGGCTACCTCGTAACCGTCGATGTCGGGGTTATAATAGATGCGCCCGCGCAGTTCTTCCAGTATGCCCTCCCTCGTTCCGCCCGTGAGGGAGGCCATATATTCCAGGTTCACCCCGGCGTACCTGTTCAGGCTGGCCACCAGCGCTTCATGGGCGTCGGCGGCTTCCGTAATCTCGTTGGGGTTAAAGGCGACCGGATGATGGAAAATGTCGGCTTTATGGGCCACCCCGTCGATGTAGCGTTCGAGCGAAAGTATTTCCGTTCCCCGCGCGTCCATTTTAATAAGGTCGAGGTTCTTTTTGTCGTTGAGCCTGCCGAAACGGTCTGTAAAGTTGTCGTACAGGCGGTTGAGCATCTCACGCAGGGCGGGGTTCGCTTCCAGCCGTTCGGCTTCGTTCTGATACAGATGATAATAGGTGTCGCGTATCTCCACATAGATAGACGCTTTGGTTTCCTGCGCTTCGGAAAGCTCCAGCGGGTGGAACATCGGCTGCAAACCGTCGATATTGCGCAGGTAGCCGATGCGGTTATCCGCATCCGAAACAAGCGACCCCTCGCGGTAATGCGGCAGTATTTCCGCTTTGAACGGTACCGGTTTAAGGTACTCTGTCCGCTGGCGTTCCTGCTCCTGCCGAAGCTGCTCCTGCTGCTCCGCCAGCCGGGCATCTCCGACAGGGTAAGCGGGCCCGGTACCGGCCGGATGATGCCGTTCCCGGTTTTCTTTCTCCTGTTGTTCTTTTTCCGGCTTCCTCTGGCGGGCGTTGTGCTGCAATTCTTCGCGCCAGTCCATAAAGGGCAGTTC
>CAKUKW010000029.1 GCA_934663885.1 uncultured Tidjanibacter sp. | reverse complement strand
GGGAAGAATCCTGCTATTAAGGATATTTCATTCAAAAACCTTCTCGACACCGAAGAAGAGTGCCTTGAATGGCACGCCTGGTATGAAGACGTGGAAAAGAGCGTCTGGCAGTTGGATATGATCCACATACGTAAAGGCTCCGCTTTCGACGGAGCAATCGAGCGGACTACCGATGCGATTACTGCAAAGCTCACTCCCGAACTGCGGGAGGCCATACTGAGAATAAAATACGATACGCCTGCCGGAGTGAAAATTCCCGGCATAGAAGTCTATTATACGGTTTTATCGCTGGGAATAAGAAGCTATGCAGAATATGAAAAGTGGAAACAGGAGAATCCCGGTATCGACCTGCTGGGCTGGACGCCTTAGTCCATAACACCAGCGCTTCTTGCCGTATTGATCGCTTCGATGGCATTATCCGCATCCAGCTTGGCAAGTATGCTTTTTCGATGATTATTGATGGTATATATGCTGAGGCCGAGCCGTCCGGCAATCTCTTTACTAAGATAACCCTGTCCTATAAATGACAATATCTCAAGCTCCCTGCCGGTAAGTGTGCGGCTCTTGTTTGCGGCATAAGGGTTGAAGAAAAGTCCTGTCTTGAGATTCAGCACAGAGCATTTCAATCTGTCTGCGGGGGTCTGATCCGGAGCAACCTCCATCATTCCCATAATAATCCACGCTTTCCCATTTCGATCCGTCTCGACTACCTGGTTGCGGATGATTACATTTATATATCGACCGCCTGCACCACGCATCCGCACCTGATAGATAGTCCGGTAATCATTGCGCTCCCCGGGTGGCAGGCTGTATATAAACTGACCGTGCCCGACCTGAAGGTCGAGCAGTTTATCCCTGTCGTCATTATGTATCAGGTCTTCTATCAGATCACCGTGCCTTTCGATATTCTTCAAAAGCGTTGACCGAACCCCAAGCACATCTTCAAAACAATCGGAAGCATAATCGTATACTTCCCTGTATACGTCAACG
The DNA here is from genome assembly GCA_934663885.1 of uncultured Tidjanibacter sp. Classification (GTDB taxonomy): domain Bacteria; phylum Bacteroidota; class Bacteroidia; order Bacteroidales; family Rikenellaceae; genus Tidjanibacter. Next base: position 13,456 of record CAKUKW010000029.1, on the reverse strand, counting down.
GTAAAAATGCAACTCCTGCTTGCTGCGGATAAATCAACCAGCGAAGCACGTTTCTGTTTCCACGAATCATAATTCACATCCGAGCCTGCGATCTGCTGTCTGGCCCACATTTCCCGTACTTTATTTCCCTTTGATTCCATGCTACAAAGATAACTGCAAATTGCTATTTTTCAACGGTCTTCCCGGGTTGCCCGTTACGAATGATGTGACCGTACAGGCGGGAACAATGCAGCGGGGGAAAAGCGGGGGAAAAGCGGGGAAAGCGGAATAATCAAAAAAGAATAACTTTGCAGTAATTAATCAGCAAATAAGTAATAATGGACAAAAAAATGGAAAGAGCAATCAAACCTTACGGGCAAGTCAAGTCAATGCTCGGAAACGCAAGTACTGCATGGGAAAAGTTAGTGGGGCACATTCGCTTTTTCTACGAAATGGACGAACAATGGGAGGAAGGAAAACCGACCCATAAACACTATAACAATTTGTTCATACGGCGTGGCGGCAAATCGTTCGTAATTCTCAGCCTTCGCAGTGGGTATTTTTCAGCGAGCGTTGTTCTTGGCCGCAATGAACGTGAAAAATTTGACGAACAGCGTGCAACATTCAGCGATGCAGTATGCAAAGTCTATGATGAAGCGCACACATACCATGATGGTAAATGGCTTCGCTTTGAAGTGAGTGACGAAACGTTAATTGAGGATATTATCCGCTTGCTCCATATTAAACGCAAGCCCAATCGCAAGATTTTGCCTGATAGTATGGAAAAGTGCGGTCGCCTCGATTTGGGTCTGTCGCATGAAGATATTACGAATTTCCTTGCATGCCGGCCGAAATACTGATGTTTTGGCGACACGGTTTCGTAGTGGTTTTAACCGGCTTGCCGGAAGGCGGCCTATCGCCCTTATCTCTCTGATAATCATATTAAATACGAACTCCGGAAGGTTAATATCTTCCGGAGTCTGCATAAAGTTGCCTCATTTTTTGCGGAACGGACGGGACTCGAACCCGCGACCCCCTGCGTGACAGGCAGGTATTCTAACCAGCTGAACTACCGCTCCGTGCTTGTTTAGCGGTGCAAATCTAATACATTATTCCGATTTAACAAAATATTTTTAATTTTCTTCATCAAAAATACCATGAAGTACCCCCGGAAATCGGTTTCTTTGCCAGCAAACCAAAACGGCCTTTCCCAGCCGCGGTACCGAAAAGCACCGGAGCAAACCGGGAAAGGCCGTTACAATCAGAAAAATATAGCTGCGGAAAGTGCCTGCAAAGTCGAAAACCTCAACACAAACACTCCGTTTACTACGCCGCATTTAAATTCTCCGTTTACCGGGCGGGATGGATTCTCCCTTATTTTCCGGATAAGGCAATTTTGGTGGTCATCTTCATACCGATATCAATACGTCCCTGCATAGGCACTTCCATGGACATGGTACCGCTGACGTCCTGTTTACTACTTCCCGAAGAAACCCAACCGGTTGCAGGGTCATATTTCATTTCCGAAGTCATGGTACCTTTCATATCGATATCCATATCCATACCCTCGACAGATATTTGTGTTCCACTCGGGGTAAATATCGTAGAAGTGCCTTTAATCACCCACATACCGTCGGAAATACCCGTATATTCATAGGTGGTATTTACCTTCATATACATTCCATTGCTGCTCGCTGTAGTATTTACATCCCATTTATCACCGACGGCAACAGGATTTTTCGGAAAAGCCAGCGGCGCCCCAAGGTTGCCCCTGAACGTTTCCTCTCCGAAAGAACTCTCAAACTGCTCTTTTATCAATGCTTTTTCCTGCGCCGAGAAAGAAGGCTCGGAAGCCATTCTCTCTGCCATTGCATCGAGCCCGTAAACCTCTTTTATATCGCCCTTCACATCCATTTTAACGCCGAATGAAGCGTTTTTCATGCTGCGGAACATTTTTGACATCGTATCGCTGCCTTGGCCCTCCGAATCGTATTTTGCACTTCCGTATGGCGTATAAGACTCCATTATGATAGTTTTGTAAGAAACGTCGAGATCATAAATACCTCCTTCAAACGATTTCACTTTGTACGCTAAAACATATTTGATATCGGTGGTGATATCGGTGGACGTCCCCATGACATCCTGGGAAGCGAGCGTATTTGCATTTTGCGTCTGTATATACTCTTTCCCCACCTGCAGATTATACCTGAGGTCGGTTTTCTGGGCCCATACGGACGTCATTGCAAACAATGCGCAAGCCAGTAATAACACTTTTTTCATATACGGTTAAATTAAAATGATTAATAATATATATGCACCAAAGTTAGAAATTATTTATCAATTCGCATAAAATATGTAATTCATTATACAGAGCATATTAGCACATACTCCGGTCGGTTTACGGCCACACCTGCGTAGAATCCGCACAGCTGCACTGGAGTATTTAATTAGCATAATTACATTATGGCACAGATTTTGGGAATATCATGCAGGAACGTCCTGAAATATTTAAACGGCGGTAGGGTAAAAACCGAAATCCATGTTTATCATTTTCCGGCCCGTTTCGAACCTTTTACTTATAAGAAAAGAAAAATACGATAGTACACACTGAAAGGGGAACAGATTTAAGTTTAAAATTAACGGATTGTGTTAAATAAATATTAATTAAAGTTTTTTCTCATTTGGGTATAATCGGCAATTGCCTGTTTAACCAACGGTTTAGACAATATTTTTGTTAGGTAAATCTCATATTAATTAAAAAAGTCATGAAAAAGGTTAGTTTAGTAGTATTAGCATTGGCAGGTTTGGTATTAGCTTCCTGCAACAACGGTGGCGGTCAGATAGACCCGCCCGTTACCCCTTGGGACGGTGTTTCTAAAACCGCTCCTGTCGCCGGTACCTTTGAGGAGGGTGGCGTAACTTATGATGTATACACAATCAACGAAGCGTCCGAACTCGCATGGTTCGCAGACCAGGTGAACAGCGGAGCTCCCGGAGCCAGCACAATGAGCATCGTACTTAACGAGGACATCGACCTCGGCAACCAGGAGTGGACTCCTATAGGACACGCCGACTTTTCGGCCCTGCCGAGTTATCCGAGAACCCTCGAATCCGAATATATCGCTAACCCGCTTTTCCAGGGCTCGATCTTCGGTAACGGACACACTATTATGAACGTCAACGTGCAAAACGTTACAGGTGTCGCCCGCGGTATTTTCGGACAGGTCATAGGTACCGTCGACAATCCGTCGGTGGTAAAGGATATCCATGCTGTTAACGTTTCAGTCAACGGTGACGGCAAATGGTCGGGCGGCCTTATAGGCTACGTACGCAACGTGAAGGAAATCTCGGGATGTTCCGTAAAGAACGTGACGATAGAAACCGGCGAAGGCCTTACCTCTTCCGAAACTTTCGGCTCGGGAGCCCTCGTGGGTATGATCTCCAACACTGCCGAAATCCTGATCAGCAACTGTTCGACCGAGAACATCACGTTCGGTAAGACTGGCTGGAACAACAGCGGTTTCATCGGAAAGCTTTGGGACAACAAGAAAGTAACGATACAGGATTGCCAGCCTTCGGTGAACATTGTCAAAACGTCCCTCTACCTGGGCGGTACCATCGACGGTATTAATTACTATCTCGCCCCCGACGGTTACAACAACTCGTGGTTCATCGGCAATATCACCAACCGCAACGGCCTGGAACTGGTTATCAACAACGTGCCGGACAACAGCGTTAACTGGATAGAATACAATAGCAACGGCTCGGGAGTTATTACCAACCAGGAAAGGGACGCAGCTTTCGCATGGCCGTATATAACCATCTTCGACCGTTATACCGATACCACTACCGCTACGATCATGGTCGACGGAGTACAGATATTTCCCGCCCTCTAATGCAATATTCAAAAAGGGATGCTGTCCGCTCTTAGGACGATCCTTTCTCATACGATCAAAAAGAGTTAAGGCCGCGTATGCGGCCTTAACTCTTTTCCGATAAACCTATGTTAGTCGAGATGCTCCTCGAGAACGACCTTGTAAAGATCTATATCGCCGCAGCACGAACCTTTGATAAACGCCATAGCGCCTTTATTCTGTGCTTCCGCGTATTTGATGTAGGTTTCAGCCGGGATCTTGTATTCCTCGTTCTCGGCCGCCTGGCGCAGGAGCAGGTGCGATATGATAATATGCCCCGCCATTTCCACGAGCCTGCGGGCATGGAAGTCGACCTGCTCGGTATCTCCGGAGGTTACGCGCGCCACGGCTTTTTCGTAGTCTTCGCGCATGGCCGCCAGCTTTTCGAGCTGGTGCTTGAACTCCGCCGGACGGTCGATATTTTCATACTCCTTCATCTGACTGAGGAAAGTGCCGGTGGTGACGTGGCGGATGGCCGCTACGACCTGAAGCTGCGTAGTTCCCTCGTAGATATTGGTGATACGGGCGTCGCGCGCAATCCTCTCGATGGGATAATCCTTCATATATCCCGAGCCGCCGTGTATCTGAATCGATTCGTACGCCAGCTGGTTGGCATATTCACTCGCAAACATCTTGCTCAGCGGCGTGTACGCATCGGCCAGCTTGTTATAGAATTTCATCTCGTCCCTCTCCTCAGATGTCAGCGGACGCTCCTTGCCGATAGCCTCCCAGCACTTGTATATCTCTACGAAACGGGCGGTCTCGTAGAGCAATGCGCGCGAACCGTAAAGTTTCGACTTCATATTGGTCAGTATCTCGAAAACGGCAGGGAACTGGATGATCGGCTTTCCGAACTGCTGCCTTTCGTGTGCGTACTTGAGCGCCTCGCGGTATGCAGCCTCGCAAAGTCCGGTACCCTGAGCGCCAATACCGAGGCGGGCGGCGTTCATAAGCGACATAACGTACTTGATTAGGCCCAGCTTACGGCTGCCGACGAGCTCCGCCGGAGCATTCGTGTAAACCAGCTCGCATGTAGGCGAACCCTTTATACCGAGTTTATTTTCGATACGGCGTACTTTGACCCCGCCGTCTTTCTTGTCGTAAACGAACATCGAAAGTCCGCGTCCGTCGCGCGTACCTTCTTCCGAACGCGCCAGAACCAGCGAAATATCGCCGTCACCGTTGGTGATGAAACGCTTTACGCCATTGAGCAGCCATTTACCGGACTTCTCGTCGTAGGTAGCCTTGAGCATCACCGCCTGAAGGTCGGAACCGGCGTCGGGCTCGGTAAGCGCCATCGACCAGGTTGCCCCTTCTGATGTCCTGGGCAGGTATTTCTGCTTTATCTCCTCGCTCGCGAATTCGTTGATAGTCTCGGCACAGTCCTGCAGGCCCCAAAGGTTCTCGAAACCGGCGTCGCCGCGGGCGACCATGTCGTTCGCCATAACGAAGCAGATAAGCGACATGTTCAATCCGCCGTATTTGCGCGGGAGGTGTATGCCGCCCAGTCCGGCCGCGTTGATAGCGTCCAGGTTGCGCTGCGTTCCGGCAGCGTAAACTACATGGTCGTCCACTACCCTCGGACCTTCCTTGTCCACCTCTTCGGCGTTGGCCGCAATAACGTCGGCACTCACTTCGCCCGCGATCTCCATAACGCGGCGGTAGTTGTCCATCGCGTCCTCGAAATCCACGGGAGCGTAGTCGTAAACGTCCTTATCCGCGAAAAAATTCTCGCGCAGCTCCACTATCTTCTTCATAAGCGGATGGTTCAGGTGGAACTGCAAATCCTTATTATCTAAAAAAAAGTTTCCCATTTCTTTTGTGTTTAAATGGTTTCTTATTTCTTCGAAGCTTTTAAAAAACTTCACCAAAAAAATTTCATTGTCTTTACTGTCGTTCGGCCCCGCAATGTCATCTTATCATACGAGTTTCAGAGCTGACTCTGTTTTGCAAAGAACCGATGCCTAAGTAGTACAAGAGTGTTTTGGCTCCACCTTTTATGCATAAAAGGTGGAAAAGAAAAGGTTATTTCGAATTATGCTTGTAATACTTGATCATCTTGGGCACCACTTCCATCACGTCGCCCGTGATAACATAGTCGGCCACTTTGTTAATGGGCGCTTCAGGATCGGTGTTGATGGCGATAACCATAGACGACTGGTCCATGCCGGCAGTGTGCTGTATCTGTCCCGAAATGCCGCAGGCTATATAGAGTTTCGGACGAACCGTTACCCCGGTCTGTCCAACCTGCCTTGCATGGTCTGCAAAGCCTGCGTCCACGGCCGCGCGCGAAGCTCCCACCTCTCCTCCGAGAAGATCGGCCAACTCGAACAGTACATTGAAATTTTCTTTGGAGCCCACTCCGTATCCTCCCGAAACGATGATCGGCGCGTTCTTGATATCGATACCCTTCTCTTCAATATGACGCTCGATGATCTTCACCACGAGGTCGGAATCCTTAAGGTATTTTTTGTAGTCTACCTTCTTTATTTCGGCCGCTTTCCCATTTTTGACCTCTTCCATCTTCATCACACCCTCGCGCACGGTCGCCATCTGGGGACGGCAGTCGGGGTTGACGATGGTAGCTATGATGTTGCCGCCAAAAGCAGGCCGTATCTGGTAAAGAAGGCCTTTATATTCCCTACCTGATTTCGCCTCCGTATAATCACCTATCACCAGGCTCGTACAGTCCGCCGTAAGGCCGCTGTGGAGCGCCGAAGATACCCTTGGGCCCAGGTCACGTCCCACGGGGGTCGCTCCCATAAGGGCTATCTGCGGTTTCTCCTGTTCGAACACACCGCATATCACTGCGGTATGCGGAAGTGTGCGGTAAGGGGCAAGTTCAGGGCCGTCGGCAAGCCATAACGTATCAGCCCCGTATTTTCCTACTATCTTATCAAGGCCATCCAGTTTATGTCCGAGAGCTATCGCTTCGAGCTTACAGCCGAGCGTGTCGGCCAATTCGCGCCCTTTGGTGAGGAGTTCGAGGCTTACGTCGGCCGGTTTCCCCTCTTCTATCTCTATGTATACAAATAAATTATTCATTCCATATTTAATTATGAATTATAAATTATTAATTATGAATAAACTTTTTGTTCCCTCCGCCGTTTCTGTCCCGGCGAAATTCATAATTCATAATTCATAACTCTTAATCCATAATTATCCTATCGTATGGGCGGCTATGAGCTCGGCCATAAGTGAATTTATATCTTCGTCGGAAGCTGCCATCTTCCTCGATTCCTTAGCCTGGAAAACAACGTTCTCGATCTGTTTTACTTTCGTGGGCGAACCCAAAAGGCCGAGTTCGTTCGGGTCGGCGTCGATGTCGCCTACGTTCCATTCGTTGATCTTAAGGTAATCCCTCGCCTCGAGCAACTGTATGAAGTAATCTTCGCCTATCTCCTGCAGCTCGCTGCGGGTCTTCGCGTGTTTGTACTTCATCACCCTCTTGGCGTTCTGCGGGCGGCACTCGGGCGCCGATCCGTTCACGGTCATTACCATCGGATAAGGCGACGAAACAACCTCGACTCCATGGTCGAGGCGGCGTTTGATGGTTATTTCCTTATCCGTGAGCGATATTATCTGCTCAGCATACGTCACCTGGGGAAGTCCCAGTTTTTCGGCTACCTGCGGGCCTACCTGCGCGGTATCGCCGTCGATAGCCTGACGGCCTGCGACAATAATGTCGGGCTTGATCTCGACCAGAGCCCTGCTCAGGGCGTAGGATGTAGCCAGCGTGTCCGCACCCGCGAAAGCACGGTCGGTGAGGAGATAACCTCCGTCCGCCCCGCGGAACATGGCGTCGCGAATAATGTCGGCGGCGCGCACCGGCCCCATTGTGAGGATATAAACCTTGCTGCCCGGACGAATGTCCTTCAAGAGCAGCGCCTGTTCGAGGGCGTTCAGGTCCTCGGGGTTGAATATCGCCGGCAGGGCCGCGCGATTGACCGTTCCGTCCGCCTTCATCGCATCCTTACCCACGTTGCGGGTATCGGGCACCTGTTTGGCGAGCACAACTATTTTCAACTCTTTTCCCATTTCTTCAAATTTAAGTTACACTTGATGTTTTATATTTTCTATCTAAGTAATTTCCAATCTTGTGAAAAGGATAACAAAAGCGGCCTTACTTAAAGCGTTAAGAGCGTCCGGCTTGCGGCCGGGCGCTCTCTATACTATACTTCATATAAGCCTTCGCTTACGCATTTTTTCATTAATAGCCTTTCTCGGCCTCGTCTATCATCTTTTTGTTGGCGGTAATAAATATTTCCACCCTGCGGTTCTGCGCCCTCCCATCGGCGGTTTCGTTGCTTGCCACCGGCTGGTTGTAAGCCATGCCCTGAACAGCGATGAAACGTCCGCGGGGAACGCCCTGTGTTTCGAGATAATTTTCGACTGCCTGCGCCCTTTCGAGCGATACTTTTTCGTTTGCCGACAGCGAACCTACGTTATCGGTATGCCCGTAAACAGTAACGTCAGTATCGGGATTTTGTTTTAACGAAGTGGCGAAATGCTGGAGGGCAGTCTTCGAACCCGGGCTGAGTTCGTGGCTGTTGAAGTTAAAAAGGATACCGCCGTCGAAAGTGACTTTTATGGCGCTGAGGCCGTTCACGTCGGTAACAGTCTCAACCTTGGCGTTCTCTATTTTAGCCAGCTCCTCGGCCTGTTTGTCCATTTTGTTGCCAATGATGGCACCTGCTCCCGAACCGACAGCCGCGCCTATCGCGCTGCCCCATGCCGCACCTTTGCCGCCTCCGAAAACAGCGCCTATGCCGGCTCCGAGAGCGGCACCGCTGCCGCCTCCTATGAGCGCCCCTTTACCGGTCTTGTTCATCGAAGAACAGCCGGTCATTAATAAAACGGCAGCTATAAGTACCGTAGAAATAGTAATTTTCAATGCTTTCATAATTTTAAATTTTAAGAATTGGAGAATTTCATATAAAAAGTGATCGTTACCTCATTTCACATCCGGCAAACTCATCGTTATCAAAACAATAGGCCGCCAATATCTCCAATTGCCTGCAAATCGCACTGTGTATTCCCGGCACAAATTTAGTGCTTTTTTCGAGAACAGGGCAAAACGGGGGAAATTTTGTCTTCCATCCCTGCCGGGGGAAGCTCCCCGAGAGATATACGCGCAACCGGAAACGGTAATAATATATTTTATCATATCAATATTCCCTTGACTCCCGCTATAAGCGATTTAACAATGAAATTGAATTGTGATTTGTAATAATCCCTCTCGGCGTCGCCCTCACCGGTATGCAAATGTCCACGCCTGTCGGGATTCTGGTGCCTAACCAGGGTATCGGCGAGGAACGAAAGCACGTGACGCTGGCGTTGGTGGTCGTGCTTTTTAAGCAGCGCTATCTCCAGTCCCTCATAAGACATTACCGCAGTGGTATGCGACGTGGCCGCATTGCCGACTATATGGAATTCGAGGCCGTGCATCCGCCCCGAAGTTATCCTTACGTTAGCCAGGTTCTCAACGGCCGGATTGAGCGCGGACATATCCATTTCCCCCAGTTTGCCTATGAATTCCCAATGGTCGTAATGCCGGTCAACGGGCATTATCATCACTGCGTGCAGCGAGGCCTTGTCCATAAGCTTCGCGTCGGCTACAAGCCTGAACGTCTGCCTTTGGTGGGTTGGGCGGTTAGTCAGTCCCTGTAGTTCGCCGGTGATCCCCGTCACGCTAACGGCTCCGGGAGCATCGGCTCCCGGGGCCAGTTCATGGTAATCAACATCTATGCCTGAAATAACCACTTTCGGTATATCGAGCGGCATTGAAAGCTTCTGGAGCGATTCATAATAAAGCGGCACTTTGTTGAGAGGCTGTATATTTCGGTTCTTGTAGCTTGCTACTTTCCCACTTCCTATCCACGCGCTGTCGGCCTTTATAGCTTTGTCGGAAATAAGTTCCCTGTAGCTTACATTGAATATCTTTATATCCTGGATCTCCGCCTCAGTCCAGTCCGAATGGTCCCACACTTTAGAGGCATATTCAAGACGAGGATACTGTGGCAGCATTTTGAAGCCCGCCAGCGAAAGCGAATTGTCGCGGCTGTCGGCTGCAAGGCCGTCTATTTCCATTGCAACCGCTCCACGCTTTGTCAGTACGGTGAACTTATCCGCCCCGGCCTTTATCCGGTCGCTGAAGAGCATTTTGCCGGCTGTGTCGGCCTTTTCACCCATCGCAAAACTTTCTGCGTCGAGCGACAATCCGTCCACGGTATATACGTATTCATGCCCCCCTTTCCAGCCGGTTATTTTAGCCGAGCCCCTATTAACGACGATTTGTTCCACGGAAAGCAGGGCGAATTTATCGGTGAGCGCAGAGTCCACGCCCTGATTTTTCTCTTTTTCAGTTGCCCCCGGATGCCTGGCCCCCTCGAAAACCACATTAGGCGCATCTATCTCCAACACCCTGGCGCCAATAGAATGTCTATCGCCGGCCCTCCGGCTCTTTTTATAAAACATGCCTTTCAGGGAAACCTTTCCTATATCGACGCTCAACGCCCCCGCAGGTACTGCTCCTGCTTGCGAGCGTAGGGAAATATCGTTCATTACGACGCTCCTCGCAGGAATGCTGACACTGACCTTGCCCGCCTTTACATCATAGACAGTGCCTCCTATTTCCAGGGTTCCCTTGTCCAGAACTTTGTTGATCTCGCTTTTTACCAGCGCCTGTCCGCCGACAATAAGGATTATGAAAAGCAATATTATGCTGCCTGCTATTATCATGGCGACCTTGACTGTTTTTTTCATCAGGGAGAAGGTTTTAATTCGCGTCCAATATACAATAATTCTGCCATATTCAATTTACCTTACACTCTGGTACGGTTGATGATAATAGCTTTCGGAATCGGTTTAAAAATATTCCTCTTCCCATTTAAGAGTTCTTTATTGCTTTTCCACTGAAATCCTCGTCACAGTGGAACAGCCCAGTTCCTCGCCTTTCAGGAGAAAGCATTTAATAAAATACACCTTAAAATAAGTGCGGTAATATTTTTAAACAGGCTCTAAATCCGTACATTTGCCCTGAGAAAATTATAATAGGATGTCAAAGAAGATTAATGGAGGCTCAAACGGAGCTTCCGGAGCGCGCAGAGGAGACCGCTCCGCAATGATTTTAGGGTTGTTCCGGTCTTTTCCGGGCAAACGCTTTTCGCTCAAGAACCTCGCCTCGGCCAGCGGAGGCAACGACAAGGAGGGCCGCTACCGCACCAAGGAGGTCGTTGGGCAGATGATGGCCGAAGGGGTTATCGTCGAGGATTCGCCGGGTAAGTATAAACTCAGCAACAAACACCTGCCCACATTTACCGGAGAGGTAGACATGATCTCCTCGGGCGCCATATATGTGAAAGTGGAGGGCATGGAAAGCGATATCTATGTCGACCAGCGCCACACGAACCACGCCCTCGACGGCGATACTGTCAAGGTGGCCATAATACGCAAAAAGAAGAACGGCAACCCGGAGGGAGAGATAACCGAGATAGTGAAACGCTCGGACAACAAGTACGTGGGGCGCGTCGAAATCACCCGCAACCACGCTTTCGTCAGGGTCGACTCCCGAAAGATGCCCGTAGATATTTTCCTTTACACCAAGGACAGTCCCGTAAAAGACGGCGACAAGGTCGTTGTGCGCATCACAGGCTGGGAAAGGGAGATGAAGTCGCCGACGGGCGAGATAATCGACATACTCGGGCCTGCGGGCGACAACGACACCGAGATGCACGCCATACTGGCCGAATATAACCTGCCCTACCGCTACCCCAAAGAGGTCGAGGAAGCGGCCGACAGGATACCGTCGGAAATCCCAAAGGCTGAATTTTCGAAGAGGAAGGATTTCCGCGGCGTCACGACTTTCACCATAGACCCGTTCGACGCGAAGGACTTCGACGACGCCCTATCCATACGCAAGATCGGTGACGATATGTGGGAGATAGGCATCCACATCGCCGACGTGACTTACTACGTTAAGGAAAACACCATAATAGAAGACGAGGGGCGAGAGAGGGCCACTTCGGTCTACCTGGTAGACCGAACCATCCCTATGCTCCCGGAAAAACTTTCCAACGACCTGTGCTCGCTACGCCCCAATGAGGAAAAACTATGCTATTCGGCGGTCTTTGAAATGAGCTCCGACCTCACGATACACAAGCAGTGGCTCGGGCGCACCGTGATCTATTCCGACCGCCGCTTCACTTATGAGGAGGCCCAGCAGATAATAGAGACGGGCAAAGGCGACTTCGCCGAAGAGATACTGACCCTTAACGCGCTGGCGCAGAAAATGCGCAGGGAGCGGTTTAAAAACGGAGCGATAACCTTCGAGCGCGAGGAGGCTAAATTCACCCTCGACGAGAACGGGAAACCACTGGGAGTCTACTTCAAGGAGATGAAGGAGTCCAACCAACTTATCGAGGAGTTCATGCTTCTGGCAAACCGCCGGGTCGCCGAATTCGTGGGTAAAAAACGCGGCGCGGGGGCCAATGCCGAGCGTACGTTCGTTTACCGTGTCCACGATAAGCCCGACCCCGACAAACTCGATAAGTTCAGGAATTTCATCCTCAAGTTCGGATACTACTTCAAGGCCGACAAGGGCAAGGAGATCTCCCGCGAGATGAACAAGCTTATGGGCGAAGTGAAAGGCAAAGCCGAGGAGAACGTCATTTCTACCCTCGCGATCCGCACCATGGCAAAGGCGTACTACTCGACCGACAACATAGGCCACTACGGGCTCGCTTTCCCTTATTACACCCATTTTACCTCACCCATCAGGCGCTATCCCGACATGATGGTGCACCGCCTGCTGACGATTTACCTCGACGGCGGCAAATCGGCCGATAAGGACACCTACGAGATGCTTTGTGAGCATTCTTCTGATATGGAGGTACGCGCGGCGGAAGCGGAACGCGCATCGGTTAAATACAAGATGGCCGAATTCATGCAGGATAAGATCGGCCAGCAGTTCGAGGGAGTCATAACGGGTGTAACTGAATGGGGGGTATACGTGGAAATTAAGGAAAACCATATCGAAGGCATGGTATCGCTGCGTGACATGGGAGACGAGATATTCCAGTACGACGACGAAAATTACGCCGTCCGGGGAACGACTACCGGGCGAACGCTTACCCTGGGCGACACGGTACGGATAGAGGTGAAGAACGTGGATCTGCCGCGCAAGCAGATCGACTTTACGCTTATCGCCACTCTCGATTTCCATACCGGCAAGGCAAGGCCCATCATGGAAAAGAAAACGTTCCGGCCGCCAGCGAACAAAAGGGGCAAGGGCAAAAGGAAGTAGCTCCTGGAAATTTCCGCTATTTTTCCAAACGATTTTTCTACACAGTATAAATATTGACAGGGCTTTCGCGGCCCTGTTTTGTTTTTCCATTTACAATACAGCCTTTATAGTTATTTATCCAACACTAATATATTCTCTCCACTTTTTGCTTGTCCAAAAAGTGGAGCAAAAAAGACACCGATGTGTTCGAGAGCTAAAATCGTTCGCCTAACGCCTAAAACGGACGGCATTCGCCGATTTTGGCTGCGCTGCGCTTGCC